>CACXFF010000095.1 GCA_902766805.1 uncultured Coriobacteriaceae bacterium
AGGTAGAGCTGCGCCGGGTCCGAGATGGCCCCGTGCTCCCACGCGACCGTGGGGCTCGCCGGCATGAGGATGGCGTCCGCCGTGCGGAAGGCGCGGGCGTAGTCGGCCGTGATGAGGGTGCGGACCTTCTGTGCGGCCAGGTAGTAACGCTCGTAGACGCCGCTCGAGAGCAGGTAGGCACCCAAAAGCTGGCGGCGTTTGGCCTCGGCGCCGAAGCCATGGGCGCGGCTCGCCGACGACTGCTCGGCCAAGCTGGCACAGCCCGGCTCCTGGTAGCCATAGCGCACGCCGTCGAAACGCGCGAGGTTGGAGAAGGCCTCGCAGGGGCCGAGCACGTAGTAGGCAGAAATCGCGTTGGCCAGGTTGGGCAGCTCCACCTCCACGATGCGGGCGCCCTGGCGCTCGAGGGCAGCCGCCGCGTCGGCGAGCGCCGTGCGCACCTCTGGCGCGAGGCCGTCAGCCTCCATCAGGGCGGGGATGACGCCCACGCAACGTCCCTCGACGCCGTCGTCGAGCCGCGCGAGGTAGTCGAAGGCGCAGTCTTGGCTCGTGGCGTCGTGCGGGTCGCGGCCGCCCGCCGTGAGGGCGCCCAAGGTGAGGGCCACGTCCTCCACGCTGCGGCCGAAGGGTCCCACCTGGTCCAGCGAGCTGCCAAACGCCACCACGCCGTAGCGCGACACCGCTCCGTAGCTGGGCTTCATTCCCACCACGCCGCACAGGCTCGCCGGCTGGCGGATCGAGCCGCCCGTGTCGGAGCCCAGCGCGACGGTGACTTCGCCCGCCGCGACCGCCGCCGCGCTGCCGCCCGAAGACCCGCCCGGGACGCACGCGAGGTCCCAGGGGTTGTGCGTGGGGTGGAAGGCCGAGCTGTCGGTGGTCGAGCCAAAGGCGAACTCGTCCATGTTGGCCTTGCCCATGGGCGTGGCGCCGGCGTCGAGCAGGCGCTGCACGCAGGTGGCGGTGTAGGCGCTCTCGTAGGTCGCCAACATGCGGCTTGCGCAGGTGGTGCGCGTGCCCAACAGGTTCATGTTGTCCTTGATGGCGACGGGCACGCCCGCAAGCGGCCCCAGCGGCTCGCCGGCGGCGCGCGCGGCGTCGGTGCGGGCGGCGGCCTGCAGCGCCAAGTCGGCGCTCACCTGCAGGAAGGCCTGCACCTGGGGGTCGCGCTGGTCGATGGCGTCCAGCGCGGCGCGCGCGACCTCGGTGGCGCTGAAGTCGCCGCGGGCGACGCCCGTCGCGATGGCGCGGGCGGAAAGGGTGTCAAAGCTGGCCATTTACGCTGCACCTCCGTCGCTCAGGATCGCGGGCACGCGGAAGCTGCGGCCCTTGGCGCTCTGCGCGTTGGCGAGGGCCTCCTCCAGCGTGAGGCCTTCGACCTCGCTGTCGGCACGCGTCACGTTGGTCAGGTCGCCGATGGGATGGTAGGTGGGCTCGACGCCATCCAGGTCCAGGGCCAGGAGCGGGTCGAGCAGGGCGATGGCGTCATTGAGGTACTGCGTCAGCTCGGCGAGCTCGTCGTCCGTGACGCCGATGCGCGCGTAGTCCGCAATGGCCGAAACATCGTGCGGGGTGAGGGGCATGCTGCGCCTTTCTGCCGTTCGGTATGATCGCGCACTATGGTAGCGCGCGGCAGGCGCGTGAGCCGGGGCGGTAACGGAGCGGTCACGCGCCGCACAAGGCCGCGCAATCATCGCGAGCGGCTACTCCCCCGCGAGGCGTGTCGTGAGCTCCACCGCGCGGCGATATGCCCTGTCCAACCATGGGCGGCCCGACGTGAGCGCCGCCGAGATCCCGAGCTCGGCATCGAAGGCCAGGTCACGCGCCCGTGCACGGTCGTCTTCGGACGCTTCGTCGGTCGTCAGATACGCCGCCAGCCGCTCGGCAGCGAGGCCCCACACCTCGGGGTCGCGCACGTTGAGCGCTCGGCGATACCCCCGCTCGTACCACGCACGCGCAGCCACAGCATCGGGTTCGCAGCCCTCACCCTCGGCAAGCTTGTCCGCGAGCAAAAAACAGCCTTCGGCGGAGCCCAGCTCGGCAGCGCGTCGGTAACAGCTCAGCGCACGTTGCACGTCGCCCTCGCCCAGCAGCCCGTCGGCGAGCCTGCCCAGGAACGCGAACGCCCGCGCGTGCCCCAGTTCGGCGGCGTCGAGCAAGCGTGTCCGCGCCTCGCGCAAGCAGTCCTGCCGGTGCGGCCCGTCAAAGCTCGTCAGCGCCTCGCCGAGGTACTCCATGCCCAGCGCAAACGCGATTTCGCCACCCGCCACGGCATCGAGTTCACGGTCATAGGCCAGAGGATCGGGGGCATCCAGGGCCTCGCGCAGCTCACGAATCGGCGGCACCTCGGCCGCAAAGCCACCCACGATGCCATCGAGCGTCTCGGCAAGCGCCATGAACGTGGCGGCCTCGGCGATCGCACCCGCACCGTGACACGCACGCAGCACTTGGCCTTCGTCATCGAAGAGCGTCACGCTCCAGCCGAGCTCGTCTGCGACGCCCGCAGCCGGTCCACCCGTCGCCTCAGCGTCTTCCGCCAGCTCCAGCGCGTGCGAGGCGTGCGCGAGCTCGGCTTGGCCACGGGAGCCGCTCGTCTCCGACAGGACGGGTCCATCCGGAAGGTTGGCCGCCGAGGGCCATGAGCCCAGGGGCAGCTTGCACGCGTCATCACCCAGGAAGGCGCCCGCCTGCTTGCTAGCGTCGTTGTCCGTCCGGCGCACGATGCAGGCGCTTGGCAGCAGTTCGTAGCGCTGCGCCCACCCGCGCGTGACCTCGAGCAACAAGCCAAAGAGCTGGTGCGAGAAGCTCTCGGGCAGGTCGCGCGCGAAGGTCCGCCGGAAGCTGCCGCGGCGCAGATCGCCTTCCACGTGGGCACGCCATGAGGCGCGCTGACGCGTGACCTCGAGCCTG
>CACXFF010000096.1 GCA_902766805.1 uncultured Coriobacteriaceae bacterium
GGCAGAAAAGGGAGCTGCCAGGCGGCCTTTCTGCGTCCGCTCATGAGACCGTTTCCGCGCATGAGGCCCTCAGAAACGCCTCCCTCTGGCAGGCACGACCCGCCAGAGGGAGGCGCAGCGCTTCCGGCGCGCAGGGCTAGAGGCAGAAGCCGAAGCACACGCCTAGCGTCGCGGTCGCCTCGGTGAACATGGACGGATCGCCTTCGGCCGTGGTCGAGCGATAGCGCATCGTCGTGCTCACGGAGCTGGAACGCTGCCACCAGCCGATCGGCGCTCCCTGGTAGTACATCACCAGGCGCCCGTCCGGCTGCTCGGCGGCCAGGTGCATCTGGTCGTAGCAGGCGTACTGGTAGCCCTCGGCGTTCAGGACGTTGTTGTAGTTCTCGGTGTTGGTCGGATCGGAGCCCCAATAGTAAGCCACAGGACCGCTCACCTCCACCGTGGAGGGAATCCACAGCAGGTCGGCCGTGGCCTTGACCGCCGCGGGATCGGCCGTGTGACCCGTGTTGTTGGTGAGCTTGAGCACGGGCACGATGGCACTGCGCAGCTCGTCGGGGAACAGGGACAGGACATCGGCGTTGAGCGTGGCGCGCAGCTCGCTGCGCTCCCAGCCGCCGTCGTTGGTGCTGTAGCGCCGCATGGGCAGCGCATAGGCCGTCGTGTCGCAGCAGATGAAGGTCAGGCCCGCCTTGCCCGTGCCCGAGGCGAGGTCGTCATGGTAGATGTCAGCAAGGCGCAACGTGACCTGTGTGCCATCGGTCAGGGTGAGCGTGGTGGTGTCGTCACGTATGCTGGTACCCGCGACCAAGTTGTAGCTTGCGGCGAGCGACAGCGCGGCGGCACGGCCCTCACAGGCCGACAGCTCGCGCGCGATGCCGCGCAGCTCCTCCCAACTGTAGGAGTTCAGCCCCTCACGCACCGTGATGCTCGCGACCCTGGAATTGGAGGCGTCCTGGCGTTGTGCGTCCACCGGCACGACCCCCACCGCCGGCGCCTCAGGCGCGCCAGGCAGGTCGGTGGGCTTGTCGTAGAAGCCCAGCACGCCGAAACCCTCCGTCTGGATGCCCAGGTAGGCGACGCCCGCAAGCGCTGCGATCACGATGAAGGCCACGATGATGCCCCAATAGCCCTCGCGCCGCACGCCACGACTGCGCACCTGGGCATGCGTAGGCCGGTCGGCAGCAAGCAGCTGGTCGCTCGTGACCTGACCGAAGCGATTCACGCTCGCAGCGCTCGGACGCACCGTGTTCTCATCCCGGGACGTGACCAGATAGCCCGTGGCGTCACGCAGGGTGAAGCCGCATTTGGCGCACACGGTATCGGTCGGGTTGACAGGGTCGCCACAGCGCGGACAGGTCTGTTCGCTGGGCGCCGAGCGCACCTCGACCTTCTTCATGGTGGGGATGAATGCGCCGCAGGCACGGCAGACCGACACCTCTTCGGGCACCTCAGCACCACAGCGAGGACAAATGGGCATAGCTCAAACCTTCTCTCACGAGCGACAGGCGGGCCCTTACGAGCACACCAACCACTGACAGCTCTGGGCGGGCAGGACGAGCCCGTCTTCCAGCGAGACCTCCTTGCCCGAGAGCGCGTCGACCGCCGTGCCATGGGCCCAGGGGCCGTTCAACCGATACGTCGCGTCCTCCGGGTCGATGTTGACCGTCACGAGCACGCGCTGCTGCGCTGTACTGCGCGCAAACACGCACTGTGCGGGCTGGACGAGCACCTCGTCATAGTCGCCATAGGCCAAAGCGGGAAGCTCTCGGTAGGCAGAAGCCAACAGGGAGATCCAATCACAGAGCACGTTCCACTCCGGCTGAGGGAACGCGGGACGCAGCTCGTGCTGGTAGGGCTTGTTCTCCCCTTCCACGCCCCACTCCGAGCCGTAGTACAGGCACGGGACGCCCGGCATGCCCAAGAGCAGCCCGTAGAGCGGGAAGAGCAGCGTCTTGTTCTGGATTTTGGTCGCGATGCGGTCCACGTCATGGTTGTCCAGGAAATCGAGCAGGTGCTTGCCCGTGTAGAGACACCACGGATCGCGGCCGCCCTGCCGCTTGAAGGCATAGAGCACCTCGTGCAGGTTGCGCGAGAGCACGCTCGACCACAGGCCCTTGTAGCACTCGTAGTTCGTGACCGAGTGGCAGGCATGGTCGTTCATAAGGGGGTTGTAGTCGCCAAAGAGCGTCTCCCCCACCAGCACGAACTCGGGCTTGACCCCATTGGCCACGGCGCGCAGGCCTGCGAGGAAGCCCCGGTCCAAGCAGTAGGCCACGTCCAGGCGCAGGCCATCGATGTCGTAGTCACGCACCCAGGAGCGCACCACGTCATAGAGGTAGTTGCGCACCTCATCGTTGCCCAAGTTGAGCTTGACGATGTTGCTGCAGCCCGCCCACGTGTCATAGGACAGGTGGTCGCCATAGACGTTGTCCCCGCCGAAGTTCACATGGAACCACCCCGCGTAGCGACTCCGCTCGCGCTGGCTCAGCACATCCTGGAAGGGGGCAAAATTGCGGCCAACGTGGTTGAACACGCCGTCGAACAGCACGCGCATGCCCCGCGCGTGATAGGCGTCCACCACGGCGCGCAGGTCGTCGGCCGTGCCCAGGCGCGGGTCGCAGCGATAGTAGTCACGCACGTCGTAGCCGTGCGACTCACTTTCCATCACTGGGTTGAGCAGCACGCAGGTCACGCCGAGCTCCTCCAGGTGGTCCAGCCAGGCAGGCGACGCGAGCTGCAGGATGCGGTGCTCGAGCACGCCGTCGTTGTCCCACGGGGCGCCTACGCAACCCAACGGATAGATCTGGTAGACCAGCGCTTCCTCGTACCAACCCATGAGCAATGTCCCCTCAACGTCCTACTGCATAACTGGTCAATTTTAGCAGCTGAGCGCAGGAGCAGAAAACCCGCAGCTCCGCGCGCCATGCAAAAGGCGCCTCAGCCATAGTGGCCAAGGCGCCCCCTGAGCTCACACGGACCTAGACCAACTTGGCCCAACGCTTCCTGCCGGCGTGAATCGCGATGCCCGCATGGATGGGCGCGGGATCCACGTTGTAGACCTTGGGCGCACACGCCTGCTCGTCGACCTTCACGCCGCCGCCGTCGATGAGACGACGCGCCTCGCCCGCCGTGGCGGCAATGCCGATCTTGACGAGCAGAGCGGGCAGGTACACGAGGCCCTCGTCGTTGAGCGCGACCACGTCGGCCGCCGCGAACTCGGGCGTGTCTTCGGGCATCTGGTTCTTCTTGAACTGCGCGTCGAAGGCGGCCTCGGCCTTGTCCCCCTCGCCCTCGCCGTGGTACAGGTCCACGATGTTGCGAGCCAGGGCACGCTTCATCTGGTAGGGGTCGGCCGAGCCGTCCTTGAAGGAGGCCTCGATGGCGTCGATCTCCTCGATCGAGAGCGTCGAGCACAGGCGGAAGTACATCGGCACGATCTCGTCGGCGATGGACATGAGCTTGCCGTACATGTCGTTCGGCTTGTCCGTGAGGCCC
>CACXFF010000097.1 GCA_902766805.1 uncultured Coriobacteriaceae bacterium
CGACTGGCACGACTGGTGGTGCGCCGACGACGCGCAGGTGTTCCAGTTCATCGGCCAGGACAACATCTACTTCTACTGCGTGGCGCAGCCAGCCCTGTGGTCTGCGCTGGACTGGGGCCTGTTCCAGGACACGCCCGTGGCCAACTACCACATCCTCTTCATGAACAAGAAGGCCTCCTCCTCCGGCGCGATCAAGCCGCCCATGGCCGCTGAGCTGCTGGATCACTACAACGCCGAGCAGCTGCGCGCCCACTGGCTGTCGCTGGGCCTCGACGAGAAGGCCGTGAGCTTCGCGCCCAAGGCGTTCGACACGTCCGTCTCGCACAGGGACAAAAAGACGGGCGAGGACGTGCTGGTCAAGGATGACCCGCGCGTGGCCGACCCCGCGCTGAAGGAGTCCGCGTTCCTCACCAACATCTTCAACCGTCTTGCGCGCTCCTGTTTCTACGGCGCGGCGCGCAAGTGTGCCTGCCACCTGCCCGCGGCCGAGCCTGCGGAGCAGGTCGTGGAGGCCTGCCGCGAGGCGACCTTGGCCTTCGAGCGCCGCATGCACGCGCTCAACTTCCACGCGGCGCTGGCGGGCGTGGAGCAGTTCGTCCGCGATGCCAATAAGCGCTGGACCGACGCCTCCAAGGCGGCCGGTGACGACGACGTCGCCTACTGCCAGGCGCTGGCCGACGCGTTCGCGGCGCTGCGTACGGCTGCACTGCTCATGCACCCAGCGGTGCCCGCAGGCTGCGAGACGATCCGTGAGTACTTCCGCTTCGAGCCCGAGCTGTTCTGGAGCTGGGAGCACGCTTTCGACACGCCCAACCAGCTGGCTGCCACGCTGGGGGAGGCCGCGGGCGAACACGCGATTGGCGAGCTGCCGCCGCGCTTCGACTTCTGGAGCAAGTAAGACGGGCGGCTCGGAAGGCGAGCGATTTGCACAGACCGAGGCGGGCGGGGCGCTGCGGCGTCCCGCCCGTTCGTTATGGGGGAGAGTCGGCGCTGCAGCCAGGCGTGCGGCCAGGCACGCGGTCCCCTACCCGCAGAAGACCTCCACGTTGACGGGGCGCCCTTCGGCCCGTGCGGCCTTGCGCTCGTCGCGGGCCCGCTGGCGGCTCTGCGTCGCCTCGAGCGCGGAGAAGCGGCAGCCGCAGTAGTTCTGGCGGTACATGCCCTCCTCACGCGAACGCACGGTGGCCTGCGGATACCAGGGACGGAAGTCGCGCCACACCAGCTCCAGGCCGTGCGCGTCACACAGCCGCGCGTACACGTCATGGCAGACGTCAAAGAGCTGGTAGGGTGACACGACGAGCGTGGTGGAGACGTACGTGAAGCCCGTGCGCTCGGCGATACGGCAGGTCTCGGCCAAGCGCAGGGCGTAGCAGGCCCGGCAGCGGGCCGGCCGATCGAATCCATGCGGTGCCGCGGAACGCTCCCAGAGCTCGCGGTCGTCGGCGCCCTCGATGAGCGCGCAGCCGCAGGCCTCCGCCCAGTCGCGCATCGTCTCCAGGCGGCGCTCGTGCTCGGCCACGGGCTGGATGTTGGGGTTGGTCCAGCAGATGGTCGGCTCGTAGCCTTCCGCCCGTAGCAGGCGTATCGGCTCGATGGAACAGGGCGCACAACAGGCATGCAGGAGCAACGGTTGCATCGGGTCCACTCCTCTCTCGGCGGGCTCCATGATAGCGCCGAGCTGTGGCCGGGCGCCGGCGGGGACGGCAACCAAAGCGACACGTCCATTTGGCTTGGGCGGGACGGGCTGGGCACACGCAAGGGCACACGCAACGCTGCTGCGCTTTTTTGTCACGTCGGGCGCGTGCGCCAGCGCTCGTGGTACCATCCCTGTGGTACCCGGTTGTCCGGGTCTGTCATGCGTGGCTTCAGGGACCGCGGCGGAACAATGGCACTGCCGCAATGCGACCCCAAGGGAACCCTGGCCAGCGCCCAAGCCAAGCGCCGCCATTCGCAGACAGGTGGCCTGCGGGCTGCCAAAGGGGTGATTCACATGTCCAAGAAATTCGTGGCCGAGGAGTCTTTCTGGAAGCTCTTTCCCGACTGCCAGATCGGCGTCGTGGTGGCCGAGGGCCTCAAGCCGGTCTCCGAGGTGAGCGACGAGCACAAGGCCGAGATCCACACGATGCTGCGCCGCGCCAACGTGGACGCCGAGAAGTGGGTGGCCGACCCCACGCTCTCCAAAAACGAGGTCGTGGCCGTGTGGCGTCGTGCCTACCAGCAGTTCAAGACCAAGAAGGGTGCCCGCTGCTCCATCGAGGCCCTGCTCAAGCGCGCCTCCAAGGGCAATCCCGTCGGTGACATCACGCCGCTCGTGGACATCTACAATGCCCTGTCCCTGAGCTATGCGCTGCCCTTTGGTGCTGAGGATGTCGACACCTTCGTGGGCGACCTGCGCCTCGCGGTGACCGAGGGCGGCGACGCTTTTGACCCGCTGGGCGAGGGCGACGAGCCCACGCTGCCGGGCGAGCTGGCCTACATCGACGACGCCGGCGCCGTGTGCCGCTGCTGGAACTGGCGCGACGGCCAGCGTACCGCCATCACCGACGACACCCAGAACGCCATCATCTTCATCGAGTGTGTGGACCCGAAGCGCGTCGATGACCTGCGTGAGGCCTGCGACAAGCTGGCCGACGCGCTGGCCACCTACTTCGGCGCCCAGATCACGGTCAACACGCAGGTGACCAAGGACGCCCCGGAGCTCACAATTCAGGGCTAAGGGGCGCGCGTCCGCAGCGTTTGGCTCCCACGAGGGCGGGTCCGTATGCCCGCCCTCGTTTTTTGTAGCCGTCGTGGCTTCAGAGTATGCTTGCCGGCCTTGACGAGCGTGCTGACCCAGCGACGCTGGCTCCAGATGACAACGTGCTTGTGCGCCGCTCGTCACATGTGGCTACAATGAACGACGCAAACACCGACGAAGAAGGTCTCACCATGCGTACCGATGACTTTGACTACACCCTCCCGCAGGAGCTCATCGCCCAAGCTCCTGCCGAGCCGCGCGACTCCTGCCGCCTGCTCGTGCTCGATCGCGCGGACGGTCACGTGGAGCACCGTCACTTCTCGGACGTCGGCACGTACCTGGAGCCTGGCGACCTGCTGGTTGTCAACGAGACGCGCGTGATGCCCGCGCGCCTGTTGGGCCGCAAGCCCACCGGTGCCGTGTCGGAGGTCCTGCTGCTCAAGCGCCGCGAGGACCTGGACGCTTTGGGCCATGTGTGGGAGTGCCTCGTGCACCCGGGCAAGCGCCTGCGCCAGGGCGCGCGCGTGGAGTTCCGCGCGGGGGGTGCCGAGGCGCCGCAGGACGCGCCGCTCGTGCTCGTGGCCGAGGTCTTGGACTTCGTCGAAGGCAGTCGTGGCGGGCGCCTGGTGCGCTTCCATCCCCAAGGCGGCCGCAGCCTGGACGAGGCCTTGCACGAGGCGGGACATGTGCCCCTGCCGCCCTACATCACGAGCTACAAGGGCGATCCCGAGAAGTACCAGACGGTCTATGCCATGAGTGCCGAGCACTCGGCTGCCGCGCCCACTGCGGGCCTGCACTTCACGCCCGAGCTCATCGCACGGCTGCGGGAGCGGGGCATCGGGTGGGCGAGCGTGGAGCTGGAGGTGGGCATCGACACCTTCCGCCTCGTGGAGGAGGACGACCCCGCCGATCACGTGATCCACACCGAGCGCTACCACGTCTCGCCCGAGGTCGTGCGCAAGGTGCACGAGACCAAGGCGGCGGGCCATCGCGTCGTTGCCGTGGGCACGACTGCCGTGCGCTCCTTGGAGAGCGCCTTTGACCCTGCCGCGCCCGTTGCGGACCCGCCCGTGGTGGCACGGCGTTTTGAGCGGGCTGCGGACGCTGCTTCCGTCGTGGGCACGGGCGACATCGTGGCGCGCGAAGACGCGACGACCAACCTCTATCTCATGCCCGGCAGCACCTTCCATGTGGTGGACGCGCTCATCACCAACTTCCACGTGCCGCGCTCCACGCTCATGATGCTCGTGTCTGCCTTCGCCACGCGCGAGCAGGTCATGGCGGCCTACGAGCAGGCCATCGCCGAGCGTTACCGCTTCTTCTCGTTTGGCGATGCGATGCTCATCGTATAGCGCTCGTCGACGCACGGTTCCCGCAGACGCAACGAGGCGGCCCCGCTTGGGACCGCCTCGCACGTCATGTCGTCTGGTCAGCTGCCTCAGCGGTTCTTGGCGCTTGGCATCTCGCGCATCGCGTAGCGGCGGAAGTCCTCCACGGCGGGGGAGTCCATCCACTCCTGCACGAAGGCGGCGTAGCGTCCGTCGATGATCGCTTGGCGCGCGCGGCGCATGAGGTTGAGCAGGAAATAGAGGTTGTGCGTGGAGAGCAGGATGGAGCCGAGCATCTCCTTGCTGCGCACCAGGTGGTGCAGGTAGGCACGCGTGTAGCCGCCCGTGCACACGGGACAGTCGCAGCCAGGGTCCAGCGGGCCATGGTCGTGCGCGTGGCAGGCGTTCTTGAAGTTGAGACGGCCTTGGGTGGAAAAGGCAGTGCCCATGCGTGCGGTGCGGGTGGGCAGCACGCAGTCGAACAGGTCGATGCCGCAGGCCACGCCACGGATGAGGGTGGTGGGATTGCCCACGCCCATGAGGTAGCGCGGCTTGGTGCGTGGCATGTGCTCGCTCACGAGCGGCTCGAGGGTCTCGAACATCGTCTCGTGGTCCTCGCCCACGGAGTAGCCGCCGATGCCATAGCCTGGGAAGTCGCCGATGGACTCGAGCTGCGCGAGCGAACGCAGGCGCAGGTCCATGTGCATGCCGCCCTGCACGATGCCAAAGAGCGCCTGGGGTGTGCCCTGGGCAGTGAGGTGGCCTGCCTGCTCATGGGCCTGCCAGCACCTCTCGGCCCACATGCTGGACAGCTCCACGGCGCGCTCCACGTACGCTTTGGGCGAGGGGTAGCCAGGGCATTGGTCCAGCTGCATGATGATGTCGGCGCCGAGCCTGCGCTGGATGGCCACGTTGTCCTCGGGTGACCAAAAGACGTAGCGTCCGTCATAGTCCACGGAGCGGAAGCGCACGCCTTCGTTGGTGAGCTTGGTGAACTCGCCATGGCTGAACACCTGGAAGCCGCCCGAATCGGTGAGGATGGGACGCTCCCAACGCATGAAGTCGTGCAGGCCGCCCATCTCGTCCACGAGCTCCGAGCCAGGGCGCATCTCCATGTGGTAGGTGTTGGCCAGCACGATGTGCGCGCCGATGTCGCGCAGCGTGTCGGTGAGGATGCCCTTGACCGTGGCCTTGGTGCCGACGGGCATGAACAGCGGGGTGGGGACGTCGCCATGGGGTGTGTGGAGGATGCCGGCGCGCGCGTGGGTGGCGGGATCCTCGGCGACGATCTCATAGGTGAATGGCTTCATCAGGTGTCCTTTCGTCTGCCCGATGATTCTAGCAGGTGGCGGCTTGTGCTTGCCAACCGGCTTGTCCTGCGCCCGGACCCCCTCGGGTCAAAAAAGACGGACCCGAAGGTCCGTCCGTGTTCCGAGTCTAGGAACGTTGGCGGGAAGCCCGCCCGGAATCCGATTTACTCGCCGAAGCCAGAGTCGATGAGGGCCACGAGCTCGTCGACGGCCTTCTGCTCATCGGGACCGTCAGCAGCGATCTCGATGTTGGTGCCCTGGGAGAGGCCCTGGGCCAGAATGAGCATGATGGACTTGGCATTCACGGCGTTGCCGTCGGTGTCAAGGTTCTTGAGCGTAACGGCGCTCTCGAACTCCTTCGCCTTCATCACGAAAGCGGACGCCGGGCGGGCGTGAAGGCCGGTCTTGTTGACGATCTTGGTCTGCGCAGAAACCATGATTCCCTCCTCAAGGATGATCTTGGGACGCGCATACCGCGCGCCGTGACTTAAATGAATCTAGCATCAAGGGGGCCAACGTTCCGCAAGCGGTAGGTGAAAGGATGAGAACGGGTTCCCAGCGCACAGACGCCCGCCAATGCGCGACAATAGGGGTGTCAAACGATGGCTGGGAAGCAAACCCGCACGATGAAGGGGAGGGCACATGGCCGACGAAGCGCGTACAGGTGGGTCTAGCCGTTCGGAAAAACGCCCTGCGAGGGCTTCTGGCGGGCAGCTTGCCAAATCGGCGAACGGTTCCGTCCCCTCTTCGGGCAACGTGTTGCTCGACGGCTACACCGCCTCGCGCGCCGTGAAGCAAGCCAAGCGCGCCCATGCGTCGGCCCGTACCAAGCTGCGCAAGCTCAACGACGGCATCGCGGACTCCGAGAAGCAGCTGCGCCACCGCACCGAGGTGGAGCGCCACTACGAGGCCATCGTGCGCAAGCAGACCAATGAGCTCAACGACGCCCAGGCTGCCGCTGCGGCGGCCCAGGCCGAGGTCGACCGGCTCACGCGCGAGCATGCGGAGCTGGACGCTCAGCTCAAGGAGCTGCGCGCGTCCAACGAGCTGGAGCGTCGTCCCTACAAGAACCTCATGGAGTCGTCGCGCAGCCGTTCCGACGACGCGGGCAAGAACCTCGCGAGCATCCGTCGCTCGGTGAAGGCGGCCGAGAGCCAGGTGTCCGAGGCGACGGCGTCGCGCGAGGCGCGCATCGCGAGCGCCAATCGCGCGGTAGACGGATCTGCCGCGCGCATCACGCAGCTCACCGCGGAAATCGCGGAGCTTCAGGACGATCCCAACACGAGCCCGGATGCCCTCGAGAGCCTCCAGCGCACCATGCGTGAGGAGCAGGAGCACTTCCAGCAGGCCAAGACGGACGTCGTGTCGGTGACCGAGGAATCGCAGCAGCTCGTGGCCGACGCCCAGACGCACCTGTTCGGCCTCAGGCAGTCGCTCGAAGAGGCCGAGCGCAACTCCGAGGCGGCCAAAAACGAGGCCCGCAAGCACAAAGAGGCATACGACCGCATGCTCGAGGGCCACCAGGCGGCCGAGGCTGCGCTGGAAAAACAAATCGTCGACAACGAGGTGGATGCCCACAACGCTGCGAAGGACCTCGAGCGGGCACGCGAGCGCGGGCGGGCGGCACAGGCCATCCTAGACGATGCCAACGCCATCCACGCCACGCCCGAGCAGACGCGCGAGCTCGCGCGGGAGGTCTCTGCGGCCCACGAGCAGATCAGCGCGCAGCAGGCCAAGGTGGAAGCGCTCGCGCGCCAGGAATCTGAGCTGCGTGGCTCCACGCGCGTCAAGCGTTTCGTCCTGTACGCCGTGCTCGTGCTCGTGGCGCTGCTCATCATCTTCATCATCCTGCTGGTCACGGGCGTCATCCGCTTCGGCTAGGCGCTCTCGCGGCTGACGGATTCGTCTGAGGGGGCGGTGCGCGGCGCGAGCGCACCGCCCTTTGCTGTCGAGGCTGTCGTTGTGCGGGTTTTTCGCGCAGAGGCGCGCAGTCTTGCCGTCGCTCACGCCCAGATGCCGCGCTAGCTGCGGTACTCTATAGCGTTGGCTTGGGCGCCTCCGTCTCGATGGGTGGGGGCGCCGATGTCTGCGAGCCGAGGCGGAGACGACCGCCGCCGAGGCGCGAGAGAGGAGACGGATGGACGATTTCACGAAAGACGACGCCACGCAGGGCATCGGACAGGAATCGGGGCCCGCGCCGCAGGACGCCGAGCCAGGGGCGCAGGTCGTGCCACAGGACGACGAACAGCTCCCACAGTCTGAGACGCCGGACGTCAGCTATGCCCAGGTCGGCGTGATCGAGGCTGCGCCTGAGCTTGAGCGCGTCAAACGTCCGAAGGACGGGTACGTCCACGCCATGACTGCGTACCAGGCTCCCTGGGCCAACGGGCACAAGGCGCTGTGGGTGTCGGCCGCCGTCACGCTGGCGGTGTTGCTTGCCTGCCTCGTGCCGCTGCTGCTGATATCCCCCTACAACCACTCCTATGCCGATGACTGGCACTACGCGGTGCCCGTGCACCAGGCGCTCGAGGCCGGTGGCGGCCTGTTCGGCGCGCTGTGGGCGGCCCTCGTGCAGGTGGGCAACACCTTCATCTCGTGGCAGGGCACCTACTCCGCGATCTTCCTCATGGCCTTGGAACCTGGGGTTTTTGGCGAGCAGTTCTACGCGATCAGCGGGCCGCTCGTGCTCGCCCTGCTCATCTGGGGCAACTGCTACCTCGCGCGCGTGCTGCTGGGGGAGTTCTCCGGCCTGCCCACGCCGGGTTGGCTGAGCGTTGCCGCGTTGGTCACCTGCGTGGAGCTGTGCGTCATGGTGAGTCCGGTGGAGGGTGTCTTCTGGTACAACTCGGCCCTGTACTACACGGGCTACCAGGCCATCGCGCAGATCCTTGCCGCGCAGATCCTGCGCCTGGCGGCCTATCCCGACAGCCGGCGCGGCAGGGTCGTCGGCGCCACCCTGCTGGCCGCCTTCGTCGCGGGCGGAAACTTCGTCACGGCGTTCGCCTGCATCGAGGCCGCCCTGCTGGCGTGCGTGTGGCTGTGGGCGACGGGCCGACGCGCGCAGCTGCGCCGCATCGCGCTGCCCGTGGGCGTGTTGGTGCTCGGTACGGCCGTCTCGATGCTGGCTCCCGGCAACGCGGTGCGCCAGGAGACGCAGTTCTCGCAGGACGGCGCTGGGGTGGTCGGCACGATCACGGGCGCTTTCGTCTACGCGGGCAAGGACGCGATGGCGTGGCTCGGCAATCCCTATGCCCTGTTGGGCCTGGGCTGCTTGGTCCTGCTGGCCGTGGCCGTCGCGCGCCAGAACCACCTGAGCTACCGCAAGCTGTGGTTCGCCATCTTCGTGAGCGGTGAGGTCTTCGTCTCCAGCTATACGCCCACGCTCTGGTCCATGGGCAACGAGGGGCCGGGACGTGTGGAAAACGTTCGCATGGAGCTGCTCGTGGTGCTCGTGGCGCTCCTTGTGTTTTGGCTGGTGGGCCTCGTGGTGCGTGGCTTCGAGCGCACGGACGTGAGCACGAGGGGGCCGCTGGTGCCCGTCCTGAGTCCCTGGCTCAGGGGCGGAGCCTGCGCCTGCATGCTGCTGGCCTGCCTGCTCGGCGCGGGTTTGGCGTCCTATGCGGCACAGAGCAAGGCCCAGGCTGACAAGGTGATGCCGGTCTCGGCTGCCTTCTCGCTGAAGGACGGCTCGGCGATCGAGTACGACGCACAGGTGCACCGGCGCCTCGACTTCCTCTCCACGACACCCGAGCTCGACGTGGAGGTCGCCTTCTACACTGCCGGGCC
>CACXFF010000098.1 GCA_902766805.1 uncultured Coriobacteriaceae bacterium
CAAAAAGTGCGTTTGCGTACCCGGCGGGCGGGCGGACAGTAACACAGCGCAGGCACAGGCACGACACAGGCACGGCACAGGCACGGCAAAGGCGAAGGCGGCGGAGAAAGCGCAGGCACGGGGACGCGCCGCAGAAAAAGGCCGGGGCCACGCTGTGTGACCCCGGCTTGTTACACGATCGGCTTGGGAAGCCCGCTCACACGCCTAACGCTTGACGTTGTAGCGGATGACCTCCGGGTGCAACTCGTGATACATGTCCAGGTAGTCGTTCGCAGCCTTGTGCCAAGAGAAGTCCTCGGCCATGGCATTCTCCTGCAGGTGACGCCACACCTCGGGCTGCGTCCAGAACACCTCGCAGGCGTTGAGCAGCACGTCGGCCATCTCGTCGCCGTTGATGTTGGCGAAACGGAAGCCCGTGCCCTCGCCCGTGTACTGGTTGTAGGCCTCGACCGAGTCCATGAGGCCGCCGGTCTCGCGCACCACGGGCAGCGTGCCGTAGCGCATGGCGATCATCTGGGACAGGCCGCAGGGCTCGAACTCGCTCGGCATCAGGAAGATGTCGGCGCCCGCGTACATGCGGTGCGCGAGGTTGTTGTCAAAGGCGATGATGGCGCGCATCTGGTTGTTGTACTTCCAGTCGAAGTAGCGCAGGCTGTCCTCGATGTCGGAATCGCCGGTGCCCAGGATGGCGACCTGCACGCCGCGGCTCATCAGGCGGTCCATGGCGTACGTGACGAGCCCCATGCCCTTCTGGGAGGTGAGGCGGCCGACCATGGCGACGAGCGGGCGCGTGGGATCCACGTTGAGGCCCAGCTCCTCCTGCAGCGCGCGCTTGTTCTCGGCTTTGGCGTCGAGCGTCTCGGCCGTGAACTTGGCCGCGATGCCCTCGTCGGTCGCGGGATCGAACTCTTCGGTGTCGATGCCGTTGAGGATGCCGTGCAGGCACCAGCTGCGCTCACGGAAGATGTAGTCCAGGCCCTCGCCAAAGAACGGAGTCTGCAGCTCCTTGGCGTAGGTCGGGCTCACCGTGGAGATGGTGTCGGAGTAGAGGCACGCAGCCTTCATGTAGTTGATGGAGCGGTTGCCGTGGCTGTCCACCATGCGCAGCTGCGAGGCAGCCGGCGTGAGGTCCAGGCCCAGCACGTCATGCAGCAGGTCCTCGCTGTACTGGCCCTGGAACTTGACGTTGTGGATGGTGAAGACCGTCTTGGTCGTGTCATACCAAGGGGCCTCCTTGTAGAACTCGCGCAGGAACACGGGGGCCAACGCCGTCTGCCAGTCGTTGCAATGCAGCACGTCGCACTCCAGCTCGGGCACCTGCTGCAGACTCTCGGTGACGGCCTTGGAGAAGAACGCGAAGCGCTCGCCGTCGTCGAAGTAGCCGTAGGGCGCATCGCGCTTGAAGTAGCCCTCGTTGTCGATGAAGTAGTAGTCCGTGCCCATGTAGGTGAGCTTCTCGACGCCGCAGTAGCAGTTGCGCCAAGACAGCGGGACGTAGAAGTCCGCCACGTGCTTCATCTGGTCCACGAACTTCTGGGGGATGGAGCCGTACTTGGGCAGGATAACGTTGACCTTGCAGCCCGCCTTGCGCAGGGCGCGGGGCAAAGAGCCCGAAACATCGCCCAGGCCGCCGGTCTTCACGAACGGCACCGCCTCGGCGGTCGCAAACAGGACCCTGAGCTTCCTACGTACACGATCAGCCATAGTGGTTCCTTTCGTCTGGTGTGTTTACCTTCGCGGTCCGAGTGGACGTCCCGATAAGGCGCGGGCCGGGCGGAGAGTATGTCCCCGCCCGGCCAATGGTGCGAGTACGGTCTAGCGCTGCTGGATGAAGATGTCATCCTGCGTGCCGCGCAGCTCGGTGCCGGCGGCAATGGTGAGGTTGCGGTCGATGATCGCGTTCTCGACCTTGGCGCCCTTGGCGATGGTGACGCCCTGGAGGATGATGGAGTTCACCACGGAGGCGCCCTCCTCCACGATCACGTTGCGGCCGAGCACCGACGTGCTCACGGTGCCGTGGATGCGGTCGCCGCTAGAGACCATCGCGTTGGCCACGTGGCAGCCGCTGCCGTACTTGGCGGGCGGGGTGTCGTGGGTCTTGGTGATGATCGGGCGGTCGGCCGGGAAGAGCTTGTCCTGCACGTTGGGGTCGAGCAGAGCCATGTTGGTGGCGAAGTACTGCTCGCCGTTGAGCACCGCGGCGCTGTAGCCGTTGTACTCGTAGGTGCGGACGTTCTCGTCCTTGAGGTCGTCGTGCAGGGCGACGAACAGGTCGAGGTGCTCGACCTCGCGGTAGTTCTCGAGCAGCTCGAGCAGGAACTCGCGGCCGATCACGAACAGGTCCATGAAGGCCGTGTCGCCCAGCTTGACGGTAGAGGTGAGGCCAGTGACGCGGCCGTCCTCGGCCACCACGCCGCACATGTCGTCGTAGTCGGCAGAGGCTTTGGCGGTGACCATGGTGACGTCGGCGCCGGAGGCCTCATGGGCGTCCACGAGCTCGGTGTAGCTCATGTTGTAGATGAAGCTCGCGCTGGAGACGACCACGTACGGGGTGCGGGAGCGCTCGAGGAACGCCTTGTTGTCCAGCAGGTCCTTGATCAGGAAGCGGCCGGTGCGGCGGGCGGTGCCAAAGGCGCTGCCCGGCAGCAGGAACAGGCCACCGTTCTTGCGGTCAAGGCTCCACTCCTTGCCGGCACCCAGGTGGTCGGCGATGGAGCGGTAGTTCGTCGGCAGGATGACGCCGACGTTGCGGATGCAGCAGTTGGCCATGTTGGACAGCGCGAAGTCGATCATGCGATAGCGGCCCAGGACCGGCAGCGACGCGAGGGGGCGGCCCAGCGTGAAGGCCGGGTCGGCCTTGGTGAAGTAGTTTGCGTTGATAAGACCAATAGCGCGTGCCATCGCTACTCCTTTCCGACGACCACGTCGTCGCCGACGAGCGCGATCTCTTCATTGGGGTCGGCGCTGCCGAAGGTGACGCCGGCCTTGACCGTGGCACCCTCGCCCAGGATGGCGTGGATGACCTGCGCGCCGTCCTCGACAGTGGCGCCCGGCAGCAGCACGGAATCAACCACGGTAGCGGACTCGCCCACGTACACGCCGTCGGAGAGGATGGAGTGCTTAACCTTGCCGAAGACCTTGCAGCCGTTGGAGATCAGGGCGTCGTCGATGGACGCGTTCGGGCCCACGTAGTGCGGCGGCTGCACGGAGGTGTTGGACATGATGGGGAAGTCGTCCTGGTACAGGTCGAACTCGGGATTGTCGCCCAGCAGCTCCAGCGCGGTCTCGTGATAGGAGGCCACCGTGCCGACGTCGCGCCAGTACCCCGCGAAGCGGTAGGCCAGGAGCTTCTTGCCCTGGGCCAGCAGCTTGGGGATGATGTCGCCGCCGAAGTCCATGGTGGTGTTGGGGTCCTCCTTCTCGGCGCGCAGGGCCTTGAGAAGCAGGTCGTTGTTGAAGATGTAGATGCCCATGGAGGCCAGGTTGCTGTTGGGCTCGGCGGGCTTCTCGTTGAACTCGGTGATGTTGTCCTCGTCATCGGTGGTCATGATGCCGAAGCGCGGGGCCTCTTCCCAAGGCACCTCCATGACCGACACGGTGAGGTCAGCGCCGGCTTCCTTGTGAGCGCGGAGCATGTCGGCGTAGTCCATGCGGTAGAGCTGGTCGCCGGAAAGGATGAGGACGTACTCGGCGTCCTGCTCCTCGAGGAACTCGATGTTGCGGTAGATGGCGTCGGCGGTACCCTCGTACCAGCTCGCGCCCTCCCGCGTCTGGTACGGCGGCAGGATGGCAGCGCCACCCCCACGCTCGTCCAGGTTCCAAGCCTCACCCGTGCCCACGTAGCTGTGGAGCAGGTACGGGCGGTACTGCGTGAGGATGCCCACCGTGTTGATGGCGCTGTTCGCGCAGTTGGAGAGAACGAAGTCGATGATGCGGTACTTGCCGCCGAACGACACCGCCGGCTTCGCGATGTTTGCCGTAAGAGCCATGAGTCGCTTGCCCTGGCCGCCGGCGAGAAGCATCGCGACGCACTCCTTCTTGGCCATGTTCGTACACCCCTTCCATGAT
Organism: uncultured Coriobacteriaceae bacterium; assembly: GCA_902766805.1. GTDB lineage: Bacteria > Actinomycetota > Coriobacteriia > Coriobacteriales > Atopobiaceae > CACXFF01. The sequence goes on from CACXFF010000098.1 coordinate 4,069, forward strand.
CGGTCTTACTTGCTGCTGCGTTTCGGCCGAGCCGCGCGAGGCAAACTCGCCCGATGAAACGGCCAACTGTAATGGTGGCCTTTGTTGGAAGAGGTGATGATGCCGTTGCGACGAGCGTACCCATGCCTTCGGTGGATGGCCAGACAGGCCCTGTACCTGCGGCGCATTGCTCCGCCGTTGGCGCGAGACAAGCAGCGGACGTCACTTTCGGTCACGCGGGGCGACTAGCGGCGGCGGCCATGGCAGCCAGCGGCGACGGCCGTGGCAGCCGACGGGGACGGCCGTGGCAGCCGACGGGGACGGCCGCAAAGCACGAGGCGCGCGCAGGGGGACAGGCCCTCGCGCGCGCCTCGCGACCACAGGGGACGGGCCCCTGTCGCATGCAGACGCTAGTCTTCGAGATAGCGGGTGAGGAACTCGCGGGTGCGGGGCTGCCGCGGGTTGCGGAAGATCTGCTCGGGCGTGCCCTCCTCGGCAATGACACCCTGGTCCATGAACACCACACGGTCGCTGACGTTTTTGGCGAAGGCCATCTCGTGCGTGACCACGACCATCGTCATGCCACTCTCGGCCAGGTCGCGCATGACGTTGAGGACCTCGCCCACGATCTCGGGGTCGAGCGCCGAGGTCGGCTCGTCGAAGAGCATGAGCTCGGGCTTCATGCACAGGGCGCGCGCGATGGCGACACGCTGCTTCTGGCCGCCGGACAGCGACGTGACCGGCGCGTTCACGAACTCGGAGAGGCCGACGCTCGCGATGTTGGCCCGCGCGACCTCTTCGGCCTCCGCCTTGGACATCTTCTTGAGCGTGACCGGAGCAAGCGTGCAGTTGTCCAGCACGTTGAGGTTGTTGAAGAGGTTGAAGCTCTGGAACACCATGCCGATGTCCTCGCGCAGGCGGTTGATGTTCACGCGCTCGGCCGCGAGGTCCTCGCCGTGGAACCAGATGTGCCCGGCATTGGGCGTCTCCAGCAGGTTCATGCAGCGCAGCAGCGTGGACTTGCCCGAGCCCGACGCGCCGATGATGGTCACGACCTCGCCGCGGCTGACCGAGAAGTTGATGTCCTTGAGCACCAGGTGGCTTCCGAACGACTTGCTGAGGCCCTCCACCTGGATGAGGGGCTGGTTGGTGCTGTCTGCCATGGCTCTACCTCTGGCTCTCTTGGTCGGCGCCCTGCTGGTTGCGGGCCTTGGTCTGGTCGAGCGAGTGCTCGGAGCTGCCGGTGCCGGCGACCGTGCCCACCGTGACGTTCATGTCGGAGACGCTCGTGAGCGGCGCGGGCTCCACCGACAGGTGCTTGGCGAACTTGCCGAGCAGCCAGCTGGCGGCCATCGTGAGGCACAGGTAGACGAGCGCGGCCACCACGTAGAGCTCCACCTGCTTGAAGTAGATGCCCACGACCGTCTTGGTGGCGAACATCAGGTCAAAGACGCCGATGACCGAGAGCACCGACGAGTCCTTGATGTTGACCACGAGCTCGTTGGACAGGGCGGGGATGGCGTTCTTCACGCCCTGAGGGAAGACGACCTTGATCATGGCCTGCCACTGCGAGAGGCCGAGCGAACGAGCCGCCTCGTTTTGGCCGGGGTCCACTGCCTCGATGCCGCCGCGCAGGACCTCCATCATGTAGGCGGTGGAGTTGAGCGAGATGGTCACCAGGCCCGCGATGAAGGTGGACCACACGCCACCGATCTCGGTCACCGACATGCCCGTGTTGCGCAGGATGCCAAAGCCGGCGAAGTAGATGAGCATGGCCTGGACCATCATCGGGGTGCCGCGCACGACCGTGGAGTAGAGCTTGGCGAATTCGCTGCCGAAGCGCTTGAGGAAGCGCACGAAGTCGTTGTCGGAGCGATCGATGGTCTGGATGCGCAGGAAGACCAGCAGGATGGCCAAGAAGAAAGCGATGAGGGTGCCGAAGACCGACAGCTCCACCGTGGTGATCACGCCCTGCCCGATGATGTCGGCCGACTTGTCCAGCATGTAGATGATCGAGCCGAGGAAGTCATTGGGGTTGCGATCCTGCGCCAGAGCCGTCTGCATCGTAGCGCTGAAGCCCATGATCGCGCGGTCGACGAAAAGCACCAGCGTGACGATGACCACCAGGTAGCTCAGCCAACGGATGATGGGCTTGACCTGCGGCTTGGTGAAGGGCGAGGTCTCGGCGTAGTTCTTCCAGTGCGTGAGCTTGAAGATCAGCGCGACCGCGCTCAGCGCGAGCCACGCCACGAGGAACCAGTACATGGCCACTTCGACCGCGTACATGCCGGCCAAGAAGCTCATGGAACTGCGCGGCCGCATCGAGAACCAGATGCCGATGGCGGCTACCAGGCTCGTGGTCAAGAACACGTAGCGGTGGTCGTCTGTCACGAAGTGGCGCAGGCCTGACAGGCGCTCTTTCACACTCATGGGACCTTCCTTACCAGAGAAAGAACAGGGCAGGCATCAGCGCGACACCCACCCCCTCACGAAGCAGCCCAGGGAGAGGACTCCCCTCCCTGGGCGTATTGGCACGAAATGCCGACCTTACTCGGGCTGGCGGGCGACGGCGTCCTCCCAAATCTTCTGGCGGTCGCTCTCGGTGATGCCGGCGAGGATGTCGTTCATCTTCTTGACGGTGTCGTCCTGGCCCTTGGAGATGCCGATGTTGACGGGCACGGTCTCGGAGAAGCCCTTGCCCTCTTCGAACACCAGGCCCTTGAGCTCGGGGCGCGAGGAGGTGAGGCTCGCCATGTTGCCCACGTCGAAGGTGATGGCGTCGCAGGAGCCGGCCAGCAGGTTGGAGATCTGGTCGGGCACGGTGGGCACGGGGCTCAGG
>CACXFF010000099.1 GCA_902766805.1 uncultured Coriobacteriaceae bacterium
AGAAGGGGTGCCTTTTTTCGTGCGCTTCCAGGGGATTCGAACCCGGGAGCGTGACGGGACATAATGTCCTGTCACGGCCCGAAGGGCGCGCAAGGGCCGCGCGCAGCGCGGGCTCCAACCGACGTGCCCTCTGGCACGTCGCGGGCGCAGGGCCGCAGTCTCACAGGACCTAATGTCCTGTGAGAGCCCGCAGGGCGCGCCAAGGGCGCGCAGCGCGGCGGAATCCCTTCGTCTCCACCAGGAACTCTCAGAGGCGCCCTATGAAGGGGTGCCTTTTTTCGTGCGCTCCCGTGGGATTCGAACCCGGGAGCGTGACGGGACATAATGTCCTGTCACGGCCCGCAGGGCGCGCAAGGGCCGCGCGCAGGGCGGCGGAATCCCTTCGTCTCCACCAGGAACCTGCCTGAGGTACCCTATCGCTGGACTCATTTTGTTGTCGATAGGGATTCCGTCATGTCGCTCAGCTTCGATTCGTATACCGCGTGCACGCTTTGTCCCCGGCGCTGTGGGGTGGACCGCACGGTGCGCGCGGGCCTGTGCGGCCAGACTTCCGAGCTGCGGATCGCGCGCAGCGCCTTGCATTATTGGGAGGAGCCGCCCATCTCAGGCTTCGGCGATCCGCCGGAGGGCTCTGGCGCGATTTTCTTCAGCGGCTGCAACCTGCGCTGCGTCTTTTGCCAGAACCACGAGATCTCTGACGGCGGCTTTGGCCTGGTCGTCTCCACCGAACGCTTGGCCGCGTGCATGCTGGAGCTCCAGGCGCAGGGCGCCCTCAACATCAATCTCGTGACGCCCACGCACTATGCGCCCCATGTGGTGCGTGCGGTGGGCCTTGCGCGCGATGCGGGCCTCGCGTTGCCTATCGTAGCCAATACCAGCGGCTATGAGCTGCCCGAGGTGGTTGCGCAGCTCGCGGGTGTGGTGGACGTGTGGCTCACCGACTACAAGTATGCGAGCTCGGCTCTCGCGCGGAGGCTTTCCGGCGCGGCGGACTATCCGCAGGTTGCGCACGCGGCGCTCAAACAGATGCTCGTCAACCTGCGCGCAGCGGGCGGCGCGGCTTGGCGCGAAGACGGCACCATGCTGCGCGGCATTGTCGTGCGCCATCTGGTGCTACCGGGGCAGGCGATGGACTCGTGTGCCGTGCTCGATCGTGTGTGGGAGCTTGCTGGCACAGAGGTGGACCTGTCGATCATGAACCAGTACACCCCCAATGAGCGCATGCGTGCTGCGGGTGGTCCGATGGCGGGCTCGGTCTCGGAGGAGGAGTACGATCTGGTCCTCACGCATGCCGATGACCTGGGTTTCGAGGAGCTGTGGTGGCAACAGGGCGGCACGGTGGATGAGTCCTACATCCCTCCGTTTGATGCGACGGGCGTTGAGGGGCCGGGACTGTAGCTGCCTGCGCGGCGCTGGCACGGTCAAGCGTTGCGTGACGTCACGTCTGGTGGGTCGGGGCGCTATTGGCAGGGCTGGCGCACGGTGCTCCGCCGCTCGTCGCCCTTCCTGGGTCGCTGGTGGCCTTATTGGGATGGAGCTCTGGGCGTTGACGGGTCCGTACTAGCGGCTTTTCTGCTAGATGATTCAACTGTTGATGCTATTTCGGACCCCCGCTGCACGTTTTGTTTGGCTAAGGTTTTCGGCGATTTTCGAAGTAGTCCCCTCTTTATTATCTGGGCTTTTGTCCTCCGGAGGGGCTCCGATACTCGCCGAACCCCCTCAAAACCTTAGCCAAACAAAACGTGCGGCGGGGTCTCAGGAAACCATCAATTATCAAAGTGTCTGCGCTTTTCGGCGCCTTTTTGGCTGTCCGATCCCCGAATGACCTTGTTTTGCGCTCCGCCTGGCTGCTCGTCTGGTGCCTTTGACCTTTTCACTTTTCGCATGAATCTGAAGGATGGCGGTTCCCGCGCCGCCGCAGCGGCACTCATCCCGCACGTGTGGAAAATAGTTTGCACTCGACATCGGTCGCCGGTGAGCTATCAGGGGTTTTGCGGGCGGACAGGAGGTCGAGTGCAAAGTAGCTATTTTATCTACTTTGCACTCGACGGCGACTCTTTTGCAAAAGTCCAGTTGCCGGTTCAGGGAGGCCCGCCGAGTGCAAAGTAATCGTCCATCACGGCTTCGCCAAGTCCTGAAGACCGGCTCAGGCCCTCGGCTTTTCAACAACATCTTCGTTCCTAGAGGCCCCGCCTTGCGCGCGCCACCTTCCCCGAGCCGCCGGCCTGCCGCCCGCTCGCTAGCCCGGCGTTTATGCGCACAGAACAACGTCCCAGCAGCCTGCCGGCAGCCCCCCTCGGCGGATTTGGGGCCACTGGGGTGACCTCAACTTCCGGGAACTGCCCGTCGGCAGCCCACTTCGGCGGATTTGGGGCCACTGGGGTGACCTCAACTCTTCCAAATGGTTCCCCTCGAGTGGCTGGTTCCTAGTTGATCACGGGAGCGTTGCAAACAGAGACCGGGGCCCGCTGCGCTTGTGCGGCGGGCCCCGGGGGTGACCATGCGGTCCAGAGGAAAGCGTTTAGATCGCGGCGAGTGCCTGATCCAGGTCGGCGATGATGTCCTCCACGTCCTCGATGCCTACCGAGAGACGGATGAGGTCTTCGCTCAGGTGTGCGTCGGCCAGCTGTTCGGCCGTAAGCTGGCTGTGGGTGGTCGTCGCAGGGTGGATGATGAGCGACTTCGCATCGCCCACGTTGGCGAGCAGCGTATGGAGCTTGACGTTGTCGATGACCGCCAGGCCCGCCTCGCGTCCGCCCTTCACGCCAAAGACGAGTGCTCCGCCGTAGCCGTGCGTGAACAGGCGGCTAGCGAGCTCGTGACTCGGATCGTCTTCCAGGCCAGAGTAGCGCACCCAGCTCACCTTGGGGTGGTCGCGCAGGAAGCGCGCCACGGCGAGCGCGTTGTCGGAGTGGCGCTGCACGCGCAGCGAGAGGGTCTCGAGGCCTACGCCGATGAGCTGCGCGGCGAACGGGCTTAGCGTGGGGCCCAGGTCGCGCAGGCGTTGGGCGAGCACGCGCGTGCCGAAGGGTGCGGCCGGGGCAGCCTGCGTCCACACGGCGCCGTGGTACGACTCGTCGGGCTGCGTGAGCGTGGGGAACTTATCGGCGTGGGCCGTCCAGTCGAACCGGCCCGTGTCTACGACTGCACCGCCAATGGTGTTGCCGTGACCACAGAGCCACTTGGTCAGCGATTCGATGACCACCGCGGCACCGTCTTCGGCCGGACGGTAGAGGTAGGGCGTTGCGAAGGTGTTGTCCACGAACAGCGGGAGGCCCAAGCTGCCCGCAGCGTCGGCGAGTGCGGGTACGTTGGCCACATCCACCAGCGGGTTGCCGATGGTCTCCACGTACCAGAGTTTCGTTTCGGGGCGGGTGGCTGACACGAAGGCGTCGATGTCATTGTTGGGGACAAACGTCGTGGTCACGCCGAGGTCGGCAAGGGTGTGCAGCAGGATGTTCCAGGTGCCGCCGTAGAGCGAGTCACTGGCTACGATGTGGTCTCCCGCGCGGGCGATGTTGGTGAGGGCGAGGATTTCTGCCGCGTGTCCGGAGGCTACGGCTACAGCGCTCGGGGCGTTTTCCAAGGCCGCGACGCGCGCGGCGACGGCGTCGGTGGTGGAGTTGGTAAGGCGGCTGTACACGTTGCCGGGGCGCGCCAGGGCGAATTTGGCAGCGGCATCTTCGGCGTCGTCGAACTGCCAGGCGGCAGTGGCGTAGATGGGCAGGCTCGAGGCGCCGGTGGTGGGGTCTGGCGCGAGGCCGGCGTGTACCTGCAGCGTGTTGAAGTGGCGGGCGGGGTCGGCGGCAAAGGCGGGGTTGAGTTCGAACGACATGAGAGTCTCCTGTCTGTGGTGGGCGTCGGTTGGCGGCGTCCGCGGACGGTCGGGTGGTGGTGCGGTCGGCGTGGCGCGTGCGACGGTCTGTGGGGCACGCGAGCAGGTCGGCATGGTGGAACGGATTGGGTGGATGTGGAGCGGCTTTACGCCCGAGCTCAAAAAACAGAAGAGGCGACTCGATGGACGCCGACGAGCGGCGCATGTTTCGGGGCGCCCAGGCCAAAAGAGCCCGGGCTAGCGCATGAACAACCCCATGCAGATGAGCCAGTTATATGTGTGCTTCTTCTTCATGGTCCTAATGTATAGCAAGTCACTAGGATTATCGAGCTCGTTAACAGACTGTACATCTTGGGCTCTGCGAGGTTGACGGTGCGCCGATCCCTCCGGGACTGGCAGGGTACGCAAACGCACTTTCCGCTGTTTGGCTGCAGATGGTCTGGTACGCAGACGTCACTTTGGTCGTTTGAGTACCCGGTGGGGCGCCCCCAAACGGCCGAAAGCACGTTTGCGTACCCGGTCGGCGGTACTCAAACGACAAGGAGCACGTTTGAGTACCCGGCGGGCCGTCCCCAAACGCACAAAGGCACGTTTGCGTACCCCGGTACCTGCACGCAAACGGCCGAAAGTGCGTTTGTGTACCCCAGCACCTGCACCCAAACGGCGAAAAGTGCGTTTGAGTACCCGGCGGGGC
>CACXFF010000100.1 GCA_902766805.1 uncultured Coriobacteriaceae bacterium
AGCGCCGCGCGCATGGAGGGCTCCAAGAAGTACGCCAAGCAGGTCATGGGCCGCGCCGGCGTTCCCACCGCCGCGTGGCGCTCCTTCACCGACGAGTCCGAGGCTGCGGCGTACGTCGCACGTCTCGACGGTCCCTGCGTGATCAAGGCAGACGGCCTCGCCGCGGGCAAGGGTGTGGTCGTGGCCACCACGCTGGACGAGGCGCTCGAGGCCTTGGATACGTGCTACAGCGGCAAGCTTGGCCTCGCGGGCCAGGCCGTGGTCGTGGAGGAGTTCCTGCGCGGCCCCGAAGTCTCCATGCTCTGCCTCACCGACGGCAAGACCGTGGTGCCGCTGGCCACCTCGCAGGACCACAAGCGCGCGCTCGAGGGCGACAAGGGCCCCAACACCGGCGGCATGGGCGTGTACAGCCCGGTTCCCTTCGTGACCGACGAAGAGCTCGCGCAGATGGAAGACATCATGCGCCGTGTGGTCAAGCAGCTCGACGACGACGGCAGGACCTTCTCGGGCTGCCTGTACGGCGGCTTCATGCTCACCAAGGACGGCCCCAAGGTCCTGGAGTTCAACGCGCGCTTCGGCGACCCCGAGACCCAGGTCATCCTGCCGCGCATGAAGGCCGACCTGCTCAAGGTCTTCCTGCAGATCGAGGCTGGCCAGCTGGACGAGGCAGAGATCGACTGGTCGGACGACTACGCTGTGTCGGTCGTGCTCACCTCGGCGGGCTATCCCGACAAATACGAGACGGGCAAGCTCATCACTGGCGTGGAGGAGGCCGATGCGCTCGAGGGCGTCACGGTCTATCACGCCGGCGACAAGATGCACATGGAGAACCCGCCGCAGAAGCCTTCCGACCCCGTGGGCGAGGAGTTCCTGGTCACCAGCGGTGGCCGAGTGCTGGACGTGACGGCCGTCGCGCCGACCTTCGAGGAGGCTCGGACCCGCGCCTATGAGGCCTGCGAGCTCATCAAGTTCGAGGGCAAGACGCTGCGCCGCGACATTGGCGAGCGTGCCCTGCGCGGCCGCGACGCGTGGGAGATCTAGGACGCGGGTGCTGGGCAGCGACGAGGGGGAAGCATGGATTCCGAAGAGATTCTAGAGCCCGAGGCTGAGGTCTTGGACGACGTCGAGCTGGTGGAGGCGTCGCAGGCGGCCAGCGCTTTTGCGCGGGCACAGGCTGCGGCGGCCTCCGACCTGCGCGAGGCGACGGAGACCTACAGCTACGACGGGGATCGTTCGGCGGCGGGCGCACACGAGAGTGGCGCACCACAGCGCCGTGACCTCGTGCTTCCCGAAGAAGACCCGCGTGACGCTGGCCTGCGCGAGCTGCCGCTTGCGGAGACCACGGAGTTCTCGGGCCGCATCTTCGACGTCAACCGCCTGTCGGTGCGCCTGCCCGACGGTCGCGAGGCCCTGCGTGACGTGGTGCGTCATCCTGGTGCGGTCGGCATCGTGGCGCTCACCGACGACGGGCGCATCTGCCTGGTGCGCCAGTACCGCTCCGCGCTCGACCGCGTGACGGTGGAGATTCCGGCGGGCAAGCTCGACCCGGGCGAGGACCCACTGGATTGCGCGCGCCGCGAGCTCACCGAAGAGACCGGCATGGTGGCGGAACGCATCGCCTACCTCACGACCATCGCCACGTCGGTGGGTTTCGCCGACGAGCTCATCCACCTATACATGGCCACGGGCCTGAGCTATGCGGGGTCCGATCCGGATGCCGACGAGTTCATCAACGTGGACTTGGTGGAGCTCAATCAGCTGGTGGATGCCGTGCTCGACGGTCGCATCGAAGACGCCAAAACCGTGGTGGGGGCGCTGGTCTGTGATGCCGTCGCGCACCGCCTGAGTACCGAGTAGGCAGCCGAGCACGAGCGCTTGGGCGCAGCACGGGGCCTAGAGGACAGAACCGACCCCGCGCTGCGCGACAGAGAGGAACGCATGGACACGCCAAAGCCGCGCCGCGCCAACGAGCTGACCGACGAGGAGGCCGCTGAGCTCTTTGCCCGCGTGGACCACACCGGTCACGACAACGAACTGCACGCCGCCAAACAGCGCGCTTACCGCAAAAAGACGGGCCATTCGGTGGAGGTCGACCCACTCTCGGGCGAAGACCCCTCGGGCGCCGACTACGAGAAGAAGATTCGCCGCACCAGCGTGCTGTTCATCGTCGCCACGTTGGCGGTCGTGATCGCCGCGCAGGTGATCGTCGCGCTGAACCGCCGCGCGACCACGACGAACTTGGCGCAGGAGGTCAACGTGGGCACCGTGACGGCGGCGCTGCGCAATGGCGTGAGCTGGGGCACGGGCTACACGCAGTTCCCGTACGAGTTCACGATCCAGGAGGCCGACGAGAACACGGGCCGCGTGGAGGTGACCGTGGTGGACAGCGACTCCTCCGACGAGGCGGACACCTTCGCCCAGGCGCAGATCCAGGCCACGGCCTTTGGCATCAACGCGCTGCAGAACCCGCACGTGAACACGGTCATCTACCACACGGCCGTGCACCAGAGCGAGTCGGGCAAGATGCAGCACAGCCACCTGAACGGCCTGCTTCTGCCCACGGGCAAGATCAAAAACGTAGTGACCTTCACCTGGACGAAGAACCCGGCCAAGGGCTCGAACGGCTTCGACTGGTCGTGCAACATCTCGGGCGTCGACGACGCGATGGCCGAGAGGATTCGCGAGAAGACGGGCCTCGCCACGGGCGAGTAGGTCTGCCTGTCCGAAGCGTACGAGGCTTGCCGCTATACTGAAGGAACGCAACGACGCCTGTCGAAGGGAGCGCTCATGGCTGAGCCGCTGGTGGGAATCATCATGGGGTCTACGTCGGACCTGCCGGTCATGGAGGCCTGCACGCAGCAGCTTGAAGAGTTCGGCGTGCCGTATGAGCTGGTCATCGCCTCAGCCCATCGATCTCCTGCCAAGGTGCACGAATGGGCGTCTACGGCAGCCGACCGCGGCCTGCGCGTGATCATCGCGGCCGCCGGCAAGGCAGCGCACCTCGGAGGCGTGGTGGCTGCCTACACTCCGCTGCCCATCATTGGCGTCCCCATGAAGACGAGCGACTTGGGCGGCATGGACTCGCTGCTCTCCATGGTGCAGATGCCTTCGGGCGTGCCCGTGGCCTGCGTCGCCATCAACGGCGCCAAAAACGCCGCCATCTACGCGACGCAGATCCTAGGCGCCACGATGCCCGCGTACCGCGAGCGGGTGGTGAGTTTCAAGCAGGCCATGGCCGAGGCCTAGCGGGGGCGGCCCATGGCGCAGTCGGAACGCTTGACGATCGCGCAGCGCATCCTGTCCGATGCCCTGCTGGTGATAGGCGTCGGCCTGTTGGCGATGGCGGCGGGCCTCTGGCTGCGCTCGCAGCAGCGTTACGAGCGCGTGGAGCAAGCGGCCCAGGTCTTCCAGGAGTACGCGCTGCCGCCTGCCTCTGAGCCCGAGCGCAATCCGCCTACCGTGGACTGGGCGGGCCTGCAGGCAGTCAACCCGCAGGTCGTGGGTTGGGTCAGCATCCCGAACACCGTCATCAACTACCCGGTGTGCCAGGCTGCGGACAACGAGTACTACCTGCATCGCGCCCCCGACCGCACCGAGAACGACGGCGGCTCCATCTTCCTGGACTGCGACAACACGGCCCCGGGCATGCTGGAGCGGCAGACCATCATCTACGGCCACCACATGAAGAACGGCGTGATGTTCAAGCAGGTTGCCGACTTCAACAACCAGGCGTTCTTCGACGCGGTGCCCACGGTCTGGTACTGCACGCCCCAGGCGACTTACCGCTGTGCCCCGCTGTGCCTCTACTATGCCGAGCCCAACGACCAGACCGTGCGGCGTTTCTCGTTCGAGACGAACGAGGACTACGCTTCCTACCTGTCCAGCATGTTGGCCAAGGCGGTCACGCGTGCGGCGGACGCCGAGGCCCGCGCTGCCGCCTTGCCGCAGATCTTCACGCTCTGCACCTGCAACTACATCGAGGGCCAAGGGCGTTCGGTGCTCGTGTGCACGGTGGAGCAGACCGTCTAGCGACAGGGGCCCGATCCTGGTCAGCGTGGCTGGCCAGGTAAACAGTTTTGGCGATGCCGCGCGTCGGCCCTCGTGGCGCGGGAGCCTTTGTATATCCTTGTGTGTTGACCAAAGAGACCCTGCCGCAGCGCAGGCAACGAGGGGAGCAATCATGTCCGAGGCCAAGCACGTGACCTATGCGGATTCCGGCGTGGACGTCGACGAGGGCGCCCGCGCGGTCGACGCCATCAAGGACGCCGTGAAGCAGACCGCACGTCCCGAGGTCATCGGCGGGTTGGGCGGCTTTGGCGGCCTGTTCTCCGCCGCGGCGCTCAAGGACATGGAGGACCCGATCCTCGTGTCGGGCACGGACGGCGTGGGCACCAAGCTCGCGCTCGCCCAGAAGCTTGGCCGCAATGACACGGTGGGCCAAGACCTCGTCGCCATGTGTGTGGACGACATCGTGGTCTCGGGCGCCGAGCCGCTCTTCTTCCTCGACTACGTTGCCATCGGCCACATCCAGGCCGACCAGATGGCCGACATCGTGCGCGGCATCGCCGACGGCTGCAAGCTGTCCGGCTGCGCCCTCATCGGCGGCGAGATGGCCGAGCATCCCGGTGTGATGGCTCCGGACGACTACGACCTCGCCGGCTTCGCCGTGGGCGTGGTGGACCGTCCCAAGATGATCGGTCCCGACAAGGTGCGCGAGGGCGACGTGATCATTGGCCTGCCGAGTTCTGGCATTCACTCCAACGGCTACTCGCTCGTGCGCAAGGTGGCCACCGAGGGCCTCAGCGTGGACGAGCTCAACGCCCCCCGCGCCGAGCTGGGCAACGAGTCGCTGGCAGACGCGCTGCTGCGCCCCACCACCATCTACGCCGGCGCGCTCGTGCGCGTGTTGGCGGCCGGCGCTCCCATCCACGCGATGGCGCACATCACTGGCGGCGGCATCACGGAGAACCTCAACCGCGTGCTGCCGGCCGACCTCGATGCGGTCGTGGACCGCGGCTCCGCCGACGGCACGCGTTGGGCGACGGCCGACGGCACCCTGCGCGGTGCTGCCGACGACGCGGCCGACGGTTGCCCCGTGGCGCCGGCTTGGGACGTGCCGCCCGTGATCGACTACGTGGTGGCCGCCGCGGGCCTCACGCCCGACGAGGCGTACAAGACCTTCAACATGGGCGTGGGCATGAGCGTGCTGTGCGCGCCCGACGATGTGGACGAGGTCTGCGAGGCGCTCGACGCCGAAGGCCTGCGTCCCTTCGTGATGGGTGAGGTCGTTCCTGGTACGGGCAAGGTCGTGTACCGCTAGGCTTCTCGGCACATCTCTCTCTTTAAAGCAAGTCTGCCACCTGACTTGGCCACGTTGCTCTCGCGGGGACGTTGTTACCCTGGAGCCTTTGGCTCTGCGGTAACAAACTCCGTCATGCGGCCCCTGCGTTTCCTGGCTTGGCCACGTTGCTTGGGCGGGGACGGGACGGCGTGAGCCACGGGGCATGTCCTCGGCGCCGGCTTTCGGAGGGCGTTGCGGTCTCGCGCGCTGGCGCGTGCTCGCCGTCGCGGGCCTGCTTGCTTGGCTGCGCCAACCAAGCAGGAGGTCGTCTCGCGCCTGCGGGATATGCCCCTACGGCTCCCGCCGTCCCTCCGCACCAGGGAAGATGACCGTGCTGTCCCTCTTTTCCAGGTGGGACACTGGGAACGCTTTTGGCGCAGCAGGATGGAGCTGCGGAAGAGTTGGGGCCACTCCAGTGACCACTTCTCGGATGAACCCTCCGCCGGGGGACCGCTTGTCACCGGCGGGTTGTCTCCATCTTCCCGGGCAGCACGGCGTTGATGCTCGGACTACTTGGCCGTTCCTCCGTACCTGGCATATCGCTGCCACGGCCTTGCTCGCGTTGGGCGTTGTTACCTGGAAGCCTTTGGCTCTACGGTAACAACGGTTAACTTCGACGCTGCGCGGCGAATAATCTTGGCCGTTCCCAGATATATACAGGTCAGACCCCTTTTAGGCACTTACGCAAGAGAGTATTGTCAGAGTAGGAGGCTTCTGACAACTCTCACTTGCCTTGGAGGTCGATCCCCATGCGTACCACGCGCCAACCGTCTCTGTACAGTAAGGCCGCCGTATTCGTCAATCGGGTGATTGCCGCCTGGGCCACACTGAGCATGGCGCTCGGCATGCTGCCCAATGCCGCGCTGCGCCAGGCGCTCGGTGCGCTGGTGATGGATCCCGTGCCGGTCAGGGCGTATGCGACATACACGCTCAGCACTGAGGCGGGCAATGAGGGCGACCGCGTCTTTGGCACGCAGCTTACGGACGGCACGACGAGTCCGGCCGACATCACCAGCATGCTGGAAGGTGGCAAGCTCTGCTTCGAGTTCGATGGCAGCGACACCACGATCTCGAGCAACTCGTTCGAGGTCCACGAGCTGTCCTTGGTGAAGGTGGAGGATCCCCCTTCGGATACCATCACCATGCACACGCTCTGGCAAAACGAAGGCTGGTCCTCTGCCGGAAGCCAGGAATCCGAAGGCGGTGCCACGGGCGGATACGCCGCATCGAGTTGGTCTGACAGTCATGGTCATTCAGGCTACACCAAAACCCTGCACAGCATTCCGCACCTTGCGTACGCTGATGCTCTCGAAGTGCAGCCGGGCACGTATCGCGCGCAGTTCAATATCCGCGGGCGGGGCGAGTCCTCCGATGCGGCGATTGTGACCTCTAGCAACACGTTCACCGTGAGCAAGAAGCTCACGCTCAAGTCGTGGTATCGTGACGGTTCCAGTGGCTTCTACATCATTCCCTCGCAGACGGAATATCCTGAGGCGCCTACGGCTGGTACCACGTTGACCCTGCAA
>CACXFF010000101.1 GCA_902766805.1 uncultured Coriobacteriaceae bacterium
CGCCGTCTACACCCGCGGCCTGCCCCTGCGCGAAAAAGTGCAGGCATACGGCCTGGCGCTGGTCTTCCTCGTGTTGCTCTACGACTCACCGGCGGGCCTGGTCTTCTACTGGACCTGCAACCAGGTCTTCTCGCTCGTGAAGAGCGCCGTCGCCAAGCTCGGGGAGCGCTCCGAGCGCCTGGGTGCCATCGCGGCCGCCTTCAGCAGCGCAGCCGCCGGCGCGTGGCTCGTCAATTGCGGCACGCCGCTCGGCTGGTGGCTCGTCGCTGGCGGGGTCTGCATCCTCATCGCCAAGCGTCGTGCGCTCATCTCCAACCTCGCGGCCAAGCCCGGCGGTCCCCGTCGCTCCCTGTGGCCCGACAAGCCCGAACGCCCCGTCTCTTACACGACGCAGTTCCTCCTGGCGACTGGCCTGCTGGCGCTGCTCTTTGGCCTGCTTGTCCCCTCGGCCGTCATCGCCGCCTCGCCCACGGAGTTCCTGAGTCCTTGGGACGCGTCCGCTCCTGGCGGCTACCTCGTCCACACCGTGTGCGTGTGCCTGGGCTTCTTCGTCCTGTGGCCCAGCGTGTACTACTTCCTTGCCGCCCCGAGCCATCGCCGCGTCTTTGCGCTGGTCGCGACGCTGCTTGCCGTGGCCGCGGTGGTCTCGTACTTCTTCTTTGGCAAGGAGCTCGGCCTCATCTCGCCCGAGCTCGTCTTCGACGGCAACATCCGCTACCCCGCCCACGAGATTATCGTCAACAACATCGCCATGACGCTCGTCGTGATCGTCAGCGTGCTCGTGTGGTTCAAGTTCAACCGCGCGGTGCCGTCGGTCCTGGCCATCGTCGCCGTGGCGGTCTGCATCATGGGCGTGAGCAACGTCTTCGCCAGCAACGCGGCCCTGGCCGACGCGCGGGCGGGCGGCGCGCAGGAGTCGGAGCTCTTCGAGTCCGACGGCACGCCCAAAAAGCTCCTGCACCTCTCCAAGACCGGCCGCAACGTCATCGTGCTTTTCGAGGACCGTGCCGTCGCCGGCCTGCTTCCGCGCATCTTCATGGAGTCGCCCGAGCTCCAGGAGAAGTTCGACGGCTTCACCTTCTATCCCAACACGCTGTCCTATGGCGGCCACACGATCTTTGGCTCGCCGGCGCTTTTCGGCGGCTACGAGTACACGCCCACGGCCATCAACGAGCGTGACGACGAGGCCATGGTCGACAAGCACAACGAGGCGCTCAAGCTCATGCCGCAGCTCTTCTCGCAGAACGGCTATCACGCGAGCGTGGTGAACCCGCCCTTCGCCAACTACCAGTGGATTCCCGATGTCTCCATCTACGACGGCATGCAGGACGTGGAGGCCTACTCGCTGCGCGAGGCCTACAACGGCATCGTGCGCGAGCGCCACAACGTGCGTCAGACCAAAGACATGTACCGCACCTTCGTCTTTTACTCCCTGCTCCGCGGCCTGCCGGAGGCGTGGCAGCAGGGTTGGCACGACAACGGCAACTACCTCTCCGCCCAGCCCACGCCCGAGCTGCACGAGTCGTTCCTCACCGAATACGCCGACCTCGAGATGCTGCCCGAGATCACGGATGCCGACAGCGACGAACAGGGCTTCGTGCTCTTTGGCAACGCCGCGCCGCACGAGCCCAACCTGCTGCAGATGCCCGACTACGAGATCGCCGCGCACGTGGACAACTCCGCCTACGGCAACCCCACGCAGGTCCACATCCCGGGTCAGCTCGCGATGAGCGACGACTGGTACACCGAGCAGCACTACCACGTGAACGCCGCGACCTACCGCAAGATCGCCGATTGGTTCGACTACCTGCGCGCCGAAGGCGTCTACGACAACTCGCGCATCATCATCGTGGCCGACCACGGTTCCACCCAGCACCTGTTCCCCGCGCTGGAGTTCTATCCTGACTTGTACGCTGGCCGCTTCACGCCGCTGCTCATGGTCAAGGATTTCGATGCCCACGGCTTCACGACCGACGAGACCTTCATGACCAACGCCGACACCCCGACGCTGGCCCTGCAGGGCATCGTCGACAACCCCGTCAACCCCTACACGGGCAAGCCCATCAACAGCGACGAAAAGACCGCGCACGACCAGATCGTCACGACCTCGGTCAACTGGGAGACGCGCAACCAGGCGCCCACGCAGTTCATCGTCAACGCCCCTTGGTACGCGGTGCACGACAACGTCTACTACGCGCACAACTGGAGGAAAGTCGAGGTGGAGCAATGATCCCGCACACGCTCACCCCCGCGCTCGACTACATCGACCCGGGCACCGGCAGCATGCTTTTCGCCCTGCTGATCGGCCTGGTCGGCGTGGCGCAGTTCGGCCTGAAGGGCCTGCTGATCAAGGCCAAGTTCCGCCTGTCGGGCGGCAGGGACGAGGGGCACGCTGCCGATGCGCTGCCGCTCGTGATCTTCTCCGACCACAAGCGCTACTGGAAGAACTTCGACCCGGTGTGTCGCGAGCTCGACCGGCGCGGCATCGACGTGACCTATCTGACCGCCAGCCCAGACGATCCCGTGCTCGACGGCCCCTACCCGCACATCCACGGGGAGTTCATCGGTGAGGGCAACCGCGCCTTTGCCCGCATGAACCTGCTCAACGCCACCATGGTGCTCGCCACCACGCCCGGCCTGCAGGTCTATCAGTGGAAGCGCTCCAAGGGTGTGACCTGGTACACCCACATGCAGCATGGTGCCAACGAGATGACGACCTATCGCATGTTCGGCCTGGACTACTACGACGCGCTGCTGGTCTCCGGCCAATACCAGATTGATGACACGCGTGCGCTCGAGGCTTTGCGCGAGCTGCCTGCCAAGGAGATGGAGCTGGTGGGCATCCCGTACTTCGACGACATCGTGGACCGTGTCCGTGCGGCAGGCCCCGTGCCGGAGCACCCCACCACCGTGCTCGTGGCGCCTTCCTGGGGTGACAGCGCGATCTTCAAGCGCTTCGGGCCGTCGATTCTGGGCGACCTGCTCGCTACGGGTTACCACATCGTCGTGCGACCGCACCCGCAGTCCTTCATCACCGAGACCGACATGATCGAGGCGGTCATGGCCGAGTACCCGGCCAGCGAGCAGCTGGAGTGGAACACCGACCTGGACAACTTCGACGTGATGCTGCGCTCCGACATCCTCATCTCCGACTTCTCGGGCACGATCTACGAGTTCTCCCTGGCCTTCGACAAGCCGGTGATCTGCGTGGACACGCATTTCGACGAGAGTCCCTACGACGCGTGCTGGCTCGACACGCCGCGCTGGTCGACCACGGCCATTCCGCGCCTGGGCGGTTGGCTCAACGACGACAACCGCGGCCAGCTCAAGGAGCTCATCGACGCGTGCTTGGACGACGAGGGGTTCCGCGCGGGCAGGCGCGAGGTCGCGGCCGAGACCTGGGTGTATCCGGGGGAGGGCGCCGTGCGCGTGGCGGACTATCTGGAGGCCAAATACCACGAGCTCACGGGCGGGTCGTTGCGCGAGCCGGGCGCGCGGGATGACGAAGGGGAGCAGAACACCCCAGGTGTCGAAAGCGCCCAAGCCTCTGCCGACTAAGCAACTGATACCCAAGCTGGCCAAGCTTCTGCCG
Organism: uncultured Coriobacteriaceae bacterium; assembly: GCA_902766805.1. Classification (GTDB taxonomy): domain Bacteria; phylum Actinomycetota; class Coriobacteriia; order Coriobacteriales; family Atopobiaceae; genus CACXFF01. The sequence goes on from CACXFF010000101.1 coordinate 3,593, forward strand.
AGTAGGAGTGCAACCCAAGCCATCCACGCTCAAGCCGCTGACACCCAAGCCTCTGCCGAGCGGGGCTTGGGTGCTCGTTCGGCGCCATCGACGCCGCGCGCCTAGTCCGCAGCCTCCTGCTCGCGCTGCTTCTGCGCCTCTTTCCACGCGCGCTTGTTGTCGTACATGTTCTTGTCGGCACGGCGTACGACCTCGTCGGGGTCGCGGTCGTCGAGCGGGTTGTACGTGGCGATGCCTATGGCGACGTGCACCTCTTCCCAGGGCTGGGTTGCCGCGGCCGTGACCTCTGCGCTCTTCGAGCGGAATCGCTCGGCCAATGCGTCGCGCCGGCGGTAGTCGCTATCACGCAGGATCACGGAGAACTCGTCGCCGCCGATGCGGAAGACCGGGCTGTGCTCGAAGACCTCGCAGATGAGCGTGCAGGCCGTCCGCAGGTAGATGTCGCCCTTGTCGTGGCCGTGTCGGTCGTTGATCTCCTTCAGGCCGTTGCAGTCGAAGATGACGACGCCGTACTCGATGGGTTGGCCTGCCTCCTCGGCTTCGGTCTGCAGCTCGCGCAGCGAGATGTCGAAGGCGCCTTTGTTGTGGACCGACGTGAGCGCGTCGGCGTAGGCCAGGCTGTTGAGGTCCTCGATGTAGTTCTTCAGGTGACTTGTGAGCTTGTTGAACGCTTTGGTGAGCAGGCCGATCTCGTCGTCCTTGTCGTAGCTGAGCTCGATCTCGTAGTTGCCGTCGTTGACCTGCTCGGCAGCCACGGTCAGCTCGTGCAGAGGCTCGGTGATCTGCTTGGCGAAGCGCGCGGTGACGGCGATGGCAGCCAGCAGCAGCACGAGCGACAGGATGATCACGTTGACGATCAGCTGGTTCAAACCGGCGTTGATCTCCGCTATGGGGACGGTCACCACCAGGTACGCGCCGTTGTTCAGAGGCAGCGACACGGCCTTCTTCTGCACGCCCTCGAACTCATAGGTGCAGAAGGATCCGTCGCCCAACAAGCCCGCAGGTACCTCGGGCAGCTCCTCTTTGGGCAGGGTGGTGACGTCGATGTGGGGGTGGTAGACGAGCTGGCCTTTGCTGTCACAGACAAAAGCGTAGCCGTTGTCGTAGAGCTTGATGTTGTTCACCTGCTCGGCCATCTTGCTGTAGTCGAGCTCGATGCCCAGCACACCGATGAACTGGTCGTTCCACACGACCGGCTCGTTGTAGGAAATCACGCGCACGTCCAGATTGTCGGTGATGTACGGCGGCAGCCAGATGCCCTCGCCCGTGGCCTTGGGTACGGTGAACCACACGAGCTGTGAGGTGTCGTTGGTGTCGTAGAGCGTGAGGTCGGTGGGCGTGTGACCCTCGAAACCGCGTCCGTTCAGGTTGGTGTACCAAAAGCCCGTGTCCTGCGTGGAGACGCTGGGGTCGATGCGGTAGTAATAGGTGAGCACGCCCAAAGTCTGCTTGGCCATCTCCCCAAAGATCCTGCGCGCGTGGTCCAGGTGCGTGACCAGGGTCTCGTGGTCGAGGCGCTCGATCTCGTCCAGGTCGGAGCTCACGTAGGACGACACCATCTTCACCGACTGTTCCACGCTGCCAAAGTATGAGTCGAGGTTCTTCTCGCCCGTCTGGCAAAGCAGCATGAGGGTCTGCTCTGCGCTGCTGTTGCCAAGGTTGCGGATGGCGACGACACCCAACAGCGTGGCGCACACCATGGCGACGACCAACGCGCTCACCGTGAGCATGGTGATTTGTGATCGTATGGACTTCATGGTGTGGCGGGTCCCCCCCATGCGTATTTTGTGTGGGCATGAGGCGGTGGCGGAGCTCATGCGTGGGCAGACAGTCGAAA
>CACXFF010000102.1 GCA_902766805.1 uncultured Coriobacteriaceae bacterium
GACTTCAACGTGGGCAAGGGCATCGTCTGCGACATGAACGCCATCCGCCGCGACGAGGAGCTCGACAACCTGCACTCCATCTACGTCGATCAATGGGACTGGGAAAAGGTCATCACGTCCGACCAGCGCAACGAGGAGTACCTGCACGACGTCGTCAACCGCATCGTGACCGCCATCTGCGGCACCCTGGACGAGCTCAAGTGGTACTACCCCCAGATCGAGACGGACCTCGACCGCAACGTGACTTTCATCACCGCGCAGGAGCTCGAGGATCGCTACCCCGAGCTGTCGCCCAAAGACCGCGAGAACGCGTTCGTCGCCGAGCACCGCACGGTCTTCATCCAGGGGATCGGCGGGGCGCTCGCGTCGGGCAAGCCGCACGACGGCCGCTCCCCCGACTACGACGACTGGAACCTGAACGGTGACCTGCTCTTTTGGCATGACACGCTGGGCTGTGCCCTCGAGGCGTCCAGCATGGGCATCCGCGTGAGCCCCGAGGTCCTCGACCGCCAGCTCAGCATCTCCGGTTGCGACGACCGTCGCGCGCTGCCCTTCCACCAGGCGCTGCTGGCCGGCGAGCTGCCGCAGACCATCGGCGGCGGCATCGGCCAGAGCCGCCTGTGCATGCTGCTGCTGGGCAAAGCCCACGTGGGCGAGGTCCAGGCCAGCGTGTGGGACGCCCAGACCGTCGCCGCCTGCGAAGAGGCGGGCATCCAGCTGCTCTAACGGCTGACGCGACACGACCGCTCTGCCGCGTCAGCGTCACCAGAGTCGCTCCCAGCTCAGAAAACCACAAGGCCCCAGCCTACCAACGCCATGTTGGCAGGCTGGGGCCAAAGCGTTGACGTCCGAGGATGCAGGCAGGGCCCCTGCACGCTGGAACGTTTCCGCCCGGAACATATGAGTGCGGCAAGCGATCTCCCGCCAGCGCCTATGAACCGCTACTTACTCAGGCAAGCCTTGGTCTCGTTCACGAGCGCGAGCGCATGGGCATAGCCCGCATCGGGCGAGACGAAGTGCTCGTACGGCACCCCCAACGCCTCTGATACCGTGCGCAACAGCGCAGGCCGCGGGCGCGTCACCACGCCCGTACACCAACGGGAGATGGTCGCCTCGGGCAAACCAGACGCACGCGCGATCTCACGCTGGGTCATCCCGCTCAACGCGCAAAACGCCATGAGGTTGTCGGCGACACTGTAGTGTTCAGTTTCCACAAGCAGCTCTTCCATACCGTCAAGTTGTCCGATGAAGGACCCGAAAACTCCTGTGCCACGCAGCACAACGTGCACAGCGATACAAAGTCAGTCTAGTGACTCTTGCGCGATAGCATGTTGTTTAACGGATGGCTCTTTTGAAACAGGTAAGCAAAATCCAAACAGGCTGAGACAACGCATCAAAACTCCACAATCCTTTATATACGTATATAAAACCCCTTAATCTGCAGCTAGAAGCTGCTTTTTACTAACGACCTTTCGTCCAACGCATCCTGCAGCTCTTGCACATCCAGATGAGTAGGCTTGATCTGCAAATGGCTCGAATTCATCGTTAAACGGTAGGTTCTTTTGCTCTTCTTCGTTGCCATCTGGGGAAATGCGAACAGAATCCCAAGTAATTCACCCACTAATGTGTTATTTACACAACAATGCGCTGTTAAACGACCGTATCTTTTGGCCTTCGCGATTCTTTGAATGGTCTTGGGTGCAAAACGCTTCCCTACCCGCCCGAAGGAATCACATGAGCATCGTCGGTGACAACCTCAACGCCCTCTGCGCGCGCCACGGCATCTCGAATGCCGAGCTCGCCGCGATCGTCGGCATTGAAGCGAACACCGTGACCAAGTGGTTCAGCGGAGAACAGCACCCACGCGAAAGCTCCGCCCTGCGTCTCTGCCAACACTATGGTTGGGAATACGATGACATCTTCTCACGCAGCAAGGGCGGAGCAGCCCGGCTGTTTGCTGAGCTTGAAGCCGTCGGTTGGAACAATTGGCAGGTCCTCGGCATCAAACTCACCAGAAGCGACCGGCTGAACGCGCTGCACGAACGCTTCCACAAACCCATCGAGCAAGGCGGTTGGGGCGGACACATCCCCTGCCACGCGAACCACGTTCCGTTGCTCGAGCTGCACGAGGTACGCTCCTACCTCACCACGGCCAGGAACGTAGTCGACGAGAGCCTTTGGCGTTTCCAGGAGTTCGAGCACTTCGCGGCTTCGGAGTCCGAGCGTCCCGTCATCCCCACGACGGATAACGCACGCATCGATTGGTGGTCCACGCACAAAAAGGCCACCGTGCCCGACGACGTGTGGGCTGCCCACCCCTGCGCCTTTGCACTGCGCTCGACCGACCCCGCGATGTTCGGCGTCCTACCCGAAGGCTGCCTGATCGTGCTTGACCTGCCGTCCGACCGCTCCAACATGCCCGACAACACGCTGGTACTCTGCCTCCAGCCGGGGCATGGGCTCTTGGTGCGCTGCTACCGGCCAGGCTACGACACCGTCTTGCTCGCATCCAAGCCCGACCCGCGCAAGCACCGGGAAGGGCAGTCGTACGACCTGCACTGCGCACCCGACGAGCTCAACGTCCTGGCAACGGTGGTGTTCAGCTGCCAAAACCACCGCGATCCCTCAGCCTGACGGAGCGCTGCCAACAACTCGTTGGGACGTCGTCGGGTCGGGTTGAAACGCAGCCGCCGGATTGGGAATCCATACATACAGATATGGAAGGTAACCTGAACCACGCGGACACACGTCGTCCCTTATGAACGCAGCACTTTTTCCATCGGGCGGCCTTTGGCGAGCTCGTCAACCAGCTTGTCCAGCTGGCGCATGCGTTTGGTCAGGGGATCTGTGATCGTCTCGACCTGCACGCCGCACACCTTGCCGACGATGAGCTCCGCAGCGGGATTGTAGGACGGCGCGTCGGCCAAAAACTGCCCGTAGGTCACGTCCGAGCTCATGAGCTCCCCCAACTGCGCCGGGTCGTATCCGGTGAGCCAACAGGTCACCTCGTCGACTTCGGCGCGCGTGCGCCCCTTGCGCTCCGCCTTGTTCACCAGCGCCTGGTAGACCTGCGCCAAAGCCATGTCGAACACCGATTTGCGAGGCATGCCGCCCTCCGTCCCGTTAGTCCCTTCACAGAACCGTTCACCGCGACGATACCACGCCCTCGGCAGGCAGCGCGAGCCAAGCGACGCCCGCGCAACAGTCGGGTTGCGGCCGCCCAACACCTACATTGGTCGGACCGCCGTGCCAGCCACCCGCGCGCCACCGCACGCCGCCCTA
>CACXFF010000103.1 GCA_902766805.1 uncultured Coriobacteriaceae bacterium
AAACCTGAAAATGGGACAGAACGGAACGGAACCCATGGGCATGGAGAACCTGAGATAACGGGACCTCAATTGCGCATGCATTCACGCAAGGAGACGACGAACGGAGGAGAGGCCATGGCAGAGCACGACAGCAAGATTCTCGCGCCGAAGCTGAGTCTCGACGACCTCGAGGGGGTCATAGGCGGAGCGGTCATCAGGTACCCGCGTTATGGCAGGACGCGTGCCGTCGAGTACTCGTGCCCCAAATGCGGGTGCAAAGACCTGGAGGGGATCACGGACGGTGCGAGGTATGCCGACCTGGCCGAAGCGAGCAGGGCGACCAGGCACCAGATGATGCGCTGCAAGAGCTGCGGCTTTGAGACCACCGGCGGTTCGATGGCGCAGACGAAGTGGTTGGAACGATAGGCCAAGACGAGGTGAAAGAAATGGCAGAAGACGAAGTCAAGGGCAGCGAGAAGTTGGACATCGACGATCTCGAGGGGGTGTCTGGCGGCGCAACCATCCGCGCCAAGCGTCAACTATTCAAGGATGTCGTCAATTACACGTGCCCCCAATGTGGCTCCGAGGATATCGAGGGGATCGAGGACGGCGCGATGTTCGAGAGCAGCAAGGAAGCGATCCAGGCGACCACCCGCAAGATGGTACGCTGCAGGAACTGCGGATACGAGAACCTCGGCGGCAAGATGAAGGTCCGTGTTTGGCTAGAGAGGTAACCTGGAGCCCGAGCGAGGAAGTCAAGGCGCAGACCATGCGGTACAGGTCCAGCGAGGAGCTCCTCGAGCTGGGTGAGGGACAAAGGCACGCCGACCTCGCCGGGTGAAATCAACGAAGCGGCTGGCATGGTGGCAATCACCGGCGTAGCGCAAAGGCCTCGCATGGCTTTCCACGAGCAGCCCTTCGGGGTTGCTCGTGTTTCGTCGCGCGCCCACGTTGAGCACGATGATGGCCCGTTTTGCGAGGACACTGGCCTGCTCAAGGAGACGATCGATGGCTGGTCTGATCATGAGCGAGGATGCCGCTCGGACAAGCACGGGCGACGTCAGCTGAGGCACAAGTTGGGTACAATTGATATGCTTTGACGTATAAGGCAACGAAAGAGCAGGTGTTTTCACAATGGACGAGAAGCAGTTTGCAGAACGTATGGTCAAAGACGACGCCTTCATGGTAGAAATCTTCAAGGAGATGCCCAACGAGGCGTTCACCAAGGATGCCTCCCAGGAGCTCTTTGTGAAGGGCATGGTGGCCGCTGCCGCGAAGCGCGGATGGGATTTGGACGAAGCCAAGCTCCAAGAGGACTACAACAAGGCGATCGAGGGCTTGGGTTTTGGTGCGCTCCGGTTCGCGTGGAGGTTCAACAAGGCCGTAAAGGCCGCCGGCAAGAAATAATCCTGGCGTGCCAGTGTCTTCGAGCTAGAGTTGCGCTCGAGCATGAGAAAGCGGCCCTTCCCCAGCGGGAGGGCCGCTTTGGTTTGAAGGAACTGTGTGCTTGGTTTGGAAGGCGCTGCGCGGAGAGCACTCGACAGCCCGGCGGAAGTGGTTGGCACATCAAGGTGCTGTCCATTCCGATCAAGAATTCCGAACCGACAGGAGTTCACTTTGGGAAAGTGGGATGGCGAGTTGTGGAGATCATGCTAACCAGATGCTAACCAAAAGAAAAAGCCCGAGGCGTTTAAGCCCCGGACCTGCGGTTTTAACTGGTGGCTGGGAAGGGATTTGAACCCCTGACACAGGGATTTTCAGTCCCCTGCTCTACCAACTGAGCTACCCAGCCGCTGTTAGCTAGTTCATAGTGACAGATACACGCGCTTTGGTCAAGAGGAATTTTGGACTTTTTGGCAGCATCCGCATTCGCACGTTCCTACGCCGGCTATGCGATCGCTTGGTCTTTGCGAGGCCGCCCTGGACCCGCGGGTTCGTTGAAGCGACGTATGACGCTCTGTGCATCGACCATAGGCACCGTGCCGGCCTTGCGCGATGAGAGGATGCCGTCACGGACCATCGCCCGCACGCGTGCTTCGCTCACATCGAGTATGGCCGCCGCCTCCCCCACGCTCATGGTCTCGTCCTGGGGAGTGTCTGCCGCGCAGTCCACCACTACTCCCAGGCGGTATCCCCTGGCTCCGCACGGGTGCCCGAAGCTCGGGGATGGAAGGACAACACCCTGCTGCAACGCCATCACGATGTGGTTCTCGAGCAAGTCCTGGGCCATGAACGCGACGTCCTGCAGGTCATTTCCCTGGGTGATGATGCCAAGGTCGGGGAAGCGAACTTCCAGGAACTCCCCGGCAGGCTCGACGATCGCTTCGTACAGGTACTTCATGCGCTTCTTTCTCTTGCGCCGTTGCGCGCCACCCGCCGGCCCACACCCCACATTGTCACGCCCTGCCCCAGGAGCAAGTCTGCACCCATGGCGACGAATCTGAATCAACATGCCGTTGGGCATCTGAAAAGCATCGTGTCCCGCACCATGACGTACGAGCTTTCCGCCTTTCGCAAAGATAAGTCCAACAGCCTCTCTTGCTGTCAGAGGCATCCCGTCCTCCTCCGTTGCATTGTTTATATCGACGCGAAAAACCGTACCTACCCGACGCACACGGCACAGAGTCGCGTGCCGCACACGTCGATCGTGTCCCCGACGCCAAAGCGCGCGCTGCCCGAGAGCGGCACGCCGTTGAGCTGGGCGGGATTGGTCGCCCCCAGGTCCTGCGCCACCAAAGCTCCCTCCCCCGCCACGATGCGCAGGTGCTGGCGCGAAACGCTCTGCTCGGGCAGCACCACGTCGTTGTCGTCATCGCGCCCGATGCGCAGGCCACCCTCGGGTACGGCGCAGCGCAGCAGGCCATCCCCGCAGCGCAGCTCCACCGCCCAGCGCCGCTCCGGCACCGGCCCATCCACCTGCGGCACACGTGGCATGCCAAAGCTCAGGGGAGCCGTCTCGTCCGCAGACACCGACCGTGGTACGGGCTGCTCCACGCGCACCACCCCATCGCGCGAGCGGGCAAGATGCCGTGGCTTGCGCACGAACTCCGGTGGCTCCTCGAGATCGGCCGCAAGCCCTGGGTCGAGCGCCAGGCCTCCCGTGGCGCCTGGCCCCCTGCCAGCGCCGTCTGCCCGCGCCGGTCCCGCCCGAAGGGTGCCGGCACCCCCTGGCGCTCCGCCGTCCTGCGGGGCAGCCCCTCCTCCCAAGAGGAACTCGGGGTACGCGGGTTGCTCGGCACCCAGCCACGATGAGTCGCCCAAGCCCAGCCCCGCGCTCGCCCCTGTGCCCAGAGGGAACTCGTAGAGGCAGCCGAAGCAGACACCCATGTCGGCAAAGACCTGCGCGCCGCACTGCGGGCAGCGCTTGAACACGCCCCCGCCCTGCGCGACGGGGCCATGTGTCGCATCCTGTCCCCACACATCCGCAGGCGTATACGCCTGGGCCGCGGTCTGGCCGCTGATCCCAGTTCCTGCACGACCCTGGCCTTCGGCCACCCCTGTCGCATCAGACACAGCGTAGGCCCCTGACGCCGTCTGCATCGGAACGGATGGCACGCCATAGCTCTTTGCCACGGGCGGCTCCGCCATTGTGGGTGCAGCATAGGCTTGGCCCGCGGACGCACCCGCCCCTCCATACGCAGAGCCGGCGGACGCAGGGGTCACGGCGGCCTGCCCCGCGCGCGTGTACGCCGCGAAGTCCCCGCCATCATCCTCGAAGTCGAAAGTCTGACCCCTGACGGGCTCGGGAGCCGGAAGGGCGGCCGCGCCCGATGGACGCGGCTCGGCGAAGGGTCTCTCATCCGCAGGAGCTTCGGCTTGCTGTGCGAACGGCCAGATCATGCCGCCACCTCCGAGCGCTCCCGAGTGCCCATCGACGCAGGCTGACCTGCGGCCACGTCCTGCGCCAGCAGCCCCTCGGGAGGCATACGCAGCTCCACCTTGTCGCCAGGCAGCAGCCAAGGATCGTCGGAGGCCGGTCGCTCGAGGACATAGCTGGCCGCCTCTTCGTAGACCACCGCACCCGGCTCCACAGCGCGCATGGCCCTGCGCACGCGCCCCTTGCCCACGAGGGCAACGTCGAGCGGATACTTCATGCCAAAAGTATGGACCGAACGGCAACCCAAGATGACCAGGCAGCCCGCCTCCTCGCGCGGAGTCCGCAGTAGCCCTTCCAGCTTCTCACGGAAAGTGCCCGCGACACGCACGACGAACTCCCCGCTCCGCCGTCCGTCAAAGGCCCGATACGACACCACCATGCACTTCTTCCAGTCCTTCATCATCTAGCTCCTTCCAAAACGACTCCTGGCCTGTACCTGTCCACCGTGAGACTGCGCTCATGGCGCAGCAGCTCTGGTGCGCCCAAACGAACCCCTGCCACCACCAGCTGAGACGGCCATGGCCGCATGCACAGGGTGCAGCGGTAGCAGCTGAGCTGGGGCAGGGTCCCCTCCTCCTCCGCGACCTCGATCGTGAACGCGTCTCCGGGCCCTCCCATCCCCTGCTCGATGCAGGCCTGCACGAGGCCCGATGCCGACCCGCTCGCCTCCTTGCCCGGCGGGGACACCCCTTGGCTCAACACCGCGTCCAAGGCGATGCGGTCGAAACGCGCGCAGGCCGCCGCGAAACGCGCCGCGTTGTAGCACACGAGCGCCACCACGATCGCCACCGGCAGCGTGACCGCCAGCTCCACCACCATCTGACCGTCACGCCGCATCGCCAGCCACCAGCTCTCGCAGGTTCACCGTGAGCGGAATCCCCTCCTCGCGTCCGGGCACGGGTAGCTCCGCGACCACGACCTCTTCGGGGATGTCGCCCGTGTCGATGTAGTGCAGGGCAAACGCGCGTGCCACGTCGATGGGCCCCGCCCCGGCGGGCAGCGAGAGCAACGTGGCGCGGATGTCGTCCTCGGCCACGCCCGCCTTGGCCGCGATCTGCGCCGTGTTGACGAGCACGGGCTTGCGCAGACGCAGGTCGGCAGGGGCGAATCCGCCCGCGTCGATCACGTCCCCGATGCGTCGGCGTATGGCGCGCGAGAACTCCAGGCCGGGCACCAGCTCCATCGCGCCGAAGGCGTTGTCCGCCGCCTCGCCCAAGCGCTGTGAGAGCGCGCCGTAGCCCTTGAGCAGCGTCGCCCACAGGCTCACCACCCCGTCCAACACGCCACCCAGCGACAGCTCCCCCTCGGGCCCCACCACGGCATCGAAGAAGGAGGAGAGCACGTCGTTGTCCTGCGTGGCCTCGTCGGGAGCCAGGGTCGCCCCGGAGATGGCGGCGCCGGCAGGCAGCTCGGCCGGCGCGGCGAACTCAGACGATCCCGCGGCGTTGCGCGCACCGCCCTCGCGCAGCACGATGCCGATGCAGCCGTACGCACCGGGAGGGCAGAGCCTGGGGCGCGGGCAGCCCAGCAGCTCGAGTGCCGCCTGGAAGTACTCGTTGGCCTTGCTCTGGGCGTCGCGCAGTTCCTCTTCGGCCTGGAGCTGCTCGTTGCGCGCCTCTTGGTACCCCTGGGAGGCCTCCACGACCTGGGCCCACCAGTACTCGAAACCCGTCCCGACGTTGGTGGTGGCCGACGCCACCTGTCCCAGGTAGTACGACGACATGTGGCAGACCTCGCACTCGCCCACCAGCCCCGCCTCCTGCATCTGCAGCGATGCGGGCAGTGCTATGCCCGTGCACGCAGGACAGCTCGCGCTCGCGTGCAGCACGGTGCCGGCAGGCCCTATCGAAGTCGGCCAGAGCGGATCGGTGTAGAGCGTGGTGGCACGCATCTCTTCGGGATTGCGCGGCAGGCTCGGCAGCTCGCAGGCCAGCACCTGCCCGTCGAGCTGCTCCTCGTAGCTGCCCATGCTCGTCGCGCGCAGCGCAAAGGCGTAGAACGCCCTCCTGCAGGCCGCGGCACGCGTCTGCTCCACGTCATCCCCTCCGCCCAGGCCCTCGGCGGCCAGGCGCGCCGCGTAATAGGTCCGCGCACGGTTGAGCGGCACGCCGAAGTTCCACAGGTCAGGGCTGTCGTACAGCGGATTGAGCAGCGGCGAGAGGTCGGCAAGCTGGGCTGCGCGCTCGTACAGGCAGTGGGGTTCGGCCGCGCAGTCAGCCTGCCAGCCGGCCTCCTGCAGCTTGTCGGCAACCCGCTTGGCCTCCTCCGCTTTGGCGGCGGCCTCGCGCAGCTCGTCGGCGGTTGACGCCAGGTCATCGCCGTTCAGGCCGTCGTCGAGCGCGCCGAGGTCCGACTGCGACTCGGTCGGGTACGGCACGGCACAGCCCGCATAGTGCAGCGTCTCGCCTGCGTTGGCCGAGACGACCGCGGCAGAATTGAACACCACCAGGCCCGGCAGCAGCTCTTCCAGGCGACGCAGCCCCTCCATGCAGCGGCGGGCAAACTCCGCGCGGCGCTGCAGCAGGTCCTGAGCCCAAGACACCATCTGCATGCCCGCTTCGGCAATCGGCGGAATGATGGTGAGCACCAGCCCCACCGCCATCACGATCACTCCCAACAGGCCGAGCGAGAGCACGCAGGCGTCCAGCACCTGGGCGATCGTCGTGTAGGCTGCGACCATGTCCTCCCCGGCAAGCGCCGCGGCATCGGCCACCGCCTGCACGTCGCCCGCCCGCGACGCCGTCCATCCCGCGCCCACCACCGCGAACGTGAGCGCCAGGCTCACGAGCAGCGCCGTCGCCATGCCCACGGTCGTGAAGCCGAGCTCGTCACGAAAGAGCCCCACGCCAAACGCCGTCCCGCTCATGACGTCAGTCCCACATCTTGACCCAGTCGTCATAGCTTCCCTCCAGCCAATCCGGGCGCACGTGGGCCTCCACGTGCACTTCCAACCGCAGCGATCCGCCCTCCGCAGGCGCCAAGACCCGCGTGATGCCTCCCAAGAGGGGCAGCGGCCGCACCCTGCCCGTCACGCGCACCGAGGCGTCCGCCTGCCCCTCGCCTCCTTCCAGCTCCACCTCCCAGCCCTGTGCCCCTCCCTCGTGGAAGATCTCGAGGTCGGGCACGGCGCGCAGCCGTCGCAGGACAAAGGCGCGCACCGCGTCTTCCGTCACGGCATCCCCCGTGGCGGTGGCCAGCACGCGCGTGGCCTCAGCCGCCGCGCTCTGCATGACCGTGCGCGTGTAGAGCAAGCAGGCAGGCTGCATCAGGAAGGCACACGTCGCGAGCAGGACGGGCAGCAGCAAGGCGGCCTCCACACTCGCCTGCCCGTCCCTGGCGCGCAACACGTCTAGCAGGGAACGACGTCCCGCAGCCGCCTGCTCAGTACAGCGCGAGGTCCTGCGCGAAGGGCAGCGGATCCTCCAGCGAGTGCGAGGAGGCATGCTCTCCGATCCGCGCGAACCTGCCGTCCCGCACGGCGTGCCACAGGGCGACGCCCGCGATGAGCAGGGCCACAAAAGCCAACAGCACCAGGGCGTACTCCAGCGTCGCCTGGCCGGCACAGCCCCTATCCCGGCGCCATTCCTCCTTCCAACCCTTCCCATGCCTCGCCCTCCATCCGCACCACGCGCACTTCGCTCGTTCCATCGTCCACGCCCCTCACCACACACAGGTCCGTCCACGTGCTGCCCTGCACGGTGCAGCTCCACACGTTGCCCAGCAGGTCCAGCCAGCCCGCTTGGACCAGGGCGCATCCCCCCTGGTCTCGGTAGTCCTCCAGCAGCTGTGCCGCGCTCTCCTCCACAGGCAGCTCGCTGCGCAGCGAGGAGACATGAATGCCACGCTCGTCGTGCGCGCCGGACGCAGCGTCTCCCTCGTCCGTAGGCGGCTGCGGCGCCCGTGCTCCCGAGCCAGCCGCTTCGGGGACGTCGGAGGCGGGACCGCCCGCAGGCTGTCCCGCCAGCGTCCCCTCGCGCACGGGCACCGGCTGCGCCGCGGGCGGGCCGGAGCACAGGCTCGCCGCCAGCCACACCGCCGCCACCAATACGCAGCTCGCGCAGAGCGCGATGCCTACAGCTGGTTGATGCCGTCGCTGATCGCGGTCCAGAGCTCCTGCACCTTGTCGCGGAACGCCAGGATCGCCACGATGGCGATCACCACCAGCACGCCCACGAGGATGGCGTACTCCGTCGTGCCCTGACCACGCTCGTCGCGCGCCAGCTCCCTTGCCTCGTGCCATGCCCACAGAGCCCATCCGTTCCACCGTTCCCACATCACGCTCTCCTTTCTGGCCCTGCGCCCACAGGGCCCGCTCGTGGGGCGTCGCCCCTATCCGACCGCCGCCACCAAGGGACCGACGATGGCCAGCAGCATCGCTGGCACCACCAGCGACCCCAAGGGGATCAGCATCTTGACCGGCGCGCGCTCGATGCGCTCCTCCACCAGCGCGCGCTGTTCCTCGCGTGCCAGGTGCGCTTGGCGGTCCAAGGTGGCCGCCAACGGCGTGCCCAGCTCAAGGGCCTCGGTCACGCTCGCAGCGAAGCGCGTCAGCGCCGGCTCGCCCAAGCGCGCGCCCACCTCTTCGAGGGCCGCGCCGCGCGTGGTCAGGCCCATCTGCCAGCTCAGCTGCGCCGATGCCAGCTCGCGGGCCAAGCGGCCGTCGCCCTGTGCGCAGTACTCCGACAGCGCGGCGTCGAACGACAGCCCCGCCGCGAGGCCCAGCGCCACGATGTCCAACATCTCGGGCAGTTCGGCCGCGCACTCGGCGGCATGGGTGGACCCCAGGCGCCGCAGCGGCGCGAACACACGGGCCAACGCACGTGCCAGTCCCGACGTCGCGTGTCGCAGCGGCGCCGCGAAGCGCAGGGCGTACGCGCTCAGGCGAGACCAGCCATCTTCCCGATCGGCAGGGGCTCGCAGGGCCCCTCCGCCCAGCGCGATCCAGCAGCTCACGAACAGGCTCGCCACGCCTGCAGCCAACAGGCCGGCACCCATCACAGCACCCCCCTCATCAGGCGATGGATCATGAGCAGTGCCGCCACGTCGAGCGCAGCTGCCACCAGTAGCGCCGCCATGCCCCCGACCGTGCCCACCCCATGCTGGAAGTCGGGCGAGATGAGCAGCAGGACGGCCACCAGCACGCAGGGAAGGCCGCACACGATGCGCGCCGAGAGCCGTACCTGCGCGGTCTTCACGCGCAGCATCTGCTCGAACTCCCCCTGACGCTCCACGAGCTCGGCGGCGTCCTCGAGCAGGTCGCCCAAAGGGCTGCCCGTGCGACGCGCTATGCGCAACGAACTCACCAGCATGCGCATGCCAGGCGCGTCCAGCTCTGCCGAGAGCAGCGCAAGCGTCTCTTCCACCGGGGTCCCGCAGCGCAGGCGCATGGAGGCACGTGCCAGCGGCTCGGCAGCCGGACCCCTCTCATGCTGGGCCGCGTAGGCGATGGCCTGGGGCAACGACTGGCCCGCCATGAGCGAGCTCGCCATGGAGCGCAGCAGGCCCGGCATCTCCTGGGCCAGCTGTGCCACACGCTCGCGCCGCAACTGACCGGACTTCCACACCATCCAGGCGAAGCCCCCCGCGATGGCCACCACGCCACCCGCGACAGAGGCCGCCCACCACGTGGCGAACAGCGCCAGCACGAGATCGGCCAGCACGCACGTCACGAGAGCTTCCGAAGGCCGAACGGGCAGGTGGACGCGACGCGACAGGCGTGCCGCCACCCATGCGGCAACGAGGCCCACCGCCTCGACCCGTAGCGCCCGGGCGACGGTGGCACGCGAGGCCAGCCCGCGCACCCACCCGGCCGCGCGCTGCACCAGCGGCGCGACGACGTCCTTGCTTGACAGGCCAGCAGCCTGCCCCTGCGCGCTCGGCAAAGCGAGCCACACCAGCGCGCCGGCGCTGACGGCACCCGTCATGAGCAGCACTGTGCTCGCCATGTCCTCACCTCCTCGGGCGAACAGGCTCCTGCGGCCAGGGCCTGCTGCACCCACGCGGGTTCTTGCACCAGCTGCCAGCTGCGCTCCTGCGCATCAAAGGCAACCAGGGGTTCCAGTTCCACACCGCCGTCTTCGCCGCGATGCACGGCAGAAAGGTCGGCGATCACGCGCGAGCCGTCCGCCATGCGCCGCGCCATCACGATCACGTCGATGGCCGTGGCCACCTGCTCCTCGATCACGGCCGTGGGCAGGTCCATACCAAAGCGCGCCATGAGCACCAGGCGCAGCACCGCTTCGTCGGCAGAGCCGGCGTGCAGCGTCGTGAGCGAACCGTCATGGCCCGTGTTCATGGCCTGCAGCATGTCCACGCACTCTTCGCCTCGCACCTCGCCCACCACGATGCGGTCCGGACGCATGCGCAGGGAGTTGATCACCAGGTCACGGATGGTCACGCGTCCCTGGCCCTCGATGGAGGCCTCGCGCGCTTCCAGACGCACCACATGGGGGTGGCTGGTGAACTTGAGCTCGGCCGAGTCCTCGATCGTCACGATGCGCTCGCCGGGGTCTATCTCGCATGACAGGGCGTTGAGCAGGGTGGTCTTGCCCGAGCCGGTGCCGCCCGCCACCGCCACATCGGCACGCATGCGCACCGCCCAGCGCAGCAGCTCCGCATACCAGGCAGGCAGCGCCTGCAGCTCCACCAAGCGCGCGAGCGACGTGATGCGATCCGAGAACTTGCGGATGGTCACGTAAGGACCGTCGATGCCCACGCCCGCCAGCACGGCGTTCACGCGATAGCCGTTGGCCAGGCGCGCGTTGACGATGGGGCTCGACTCGTCCAGGCGTCTGCCCAACGGCGCCAGAATGCGGTCGACCACCATCATGATCTGGTCGGGCGAGTCGAAGACCCGCTGCGCGGGATGCAACGCGCCGCCACACTCGTAGAAGAGCGATTGCACGCCATTGACCATGACTTCGGTCACGGTCGCGTCGTCGAGCAGCGGTTGGAGCGGACCGAGACCCAGGATGCCGTCGAGCACCTCGCGCGTGAGCCGTCCGTGGTCTTGCGCGGGCACGTCGCCGTAGGCACGGGTGTTGAGCAGCGACTCCAGGGCGACCGAAAGCTCGCGACGGGCACCCGTCTCGTCCTGGGACCCGGCGAGCGCCGACACCACCGAGAGGCCGAGCCGTTCGATGAGGTCAGAGCGCAGGCGGTCGAGCACCGCACGCTCATGCTCGCGGGTCGCGCGGGCCGTGTCCTGCTCCAGGCGCGTGGATTCCTGCGCCCGCACGCGTTCCAGCATCGACATCTACGCCACCTCCCGCGAAAACGGCCACAGACGCTTCTTGCGTTCGCTCCATGCCAGCGCCTCACTGGCCGCCGCATCATCCGGCAGCACGCCCAGCTCCTCGAGGGTCTTGGCCAAAAAGGCGCCAGCCGAGCCCGAGAAGCTTCCGCGTCCCGCCATGAGCTCCGTCGCGTGTCCGGCCCCCAGCAGCTCGGGAACGTCGTCTTCGAACAGCACGCGATGGCTGCGCGCCGTTTCCAAGCCCACGTGGGCCTGGAGCAGGAAGTCATCGTCGTCGCCAGAGCGCACGCAGCGGTTGGCCACGCGCACCACGCGCGTGCGCGCCACGCCCAGACGCACCGAGAGGGCGGCGGCCTTGGCCAGCGAAGCGACGCCGCCCGCCAGGTCATCGGAAACGAGCACCAGGCGATCGGCCACCTGCACCGCCAGCGCGCACGCGTCGGTCCAGGCAGGGGAGGTGTCCACGAGCAGCAGGTCGCAGCTGCTTGCTATGCCTCGGATGAGCTCTCCCGCCAGCGGCTCCACCAGCTCGGCGTGCTCGGGCAGCTCGCAGGAGCCCCACACGGTCACACCCGGAGCGACGGACTTGCCCAAGCGTGCGAGCGTGCCTGCGTCCAACGCTTGCGCGGGCATGCCGAGCAGCCCCAGCTCTGAGAGGTCCGCCGGCCCTTCGGCCCCAAAGCAGCTGAACAGGTCGCCAAAGGCGAGGTCTAGGTCCAGACAGCCCACCCTCATGCCCCACGAGGACGCCAGGCAGGCGCAGCCCGCCACCAGCGCGGTCTTGCCCACACCGCCACGTCCCGACGCGAAGCACAGGACCGGCGCAAGCTTGGGCGCCGGACCGGCCGCGACAGAAGCGGGCGGAGATGGGACAGCCGCCTGCCAGTCGGCCTGCGGCACCGCGGGGAGGGCCATGGCCTGGCCCGCGCGGGCACCGCCTCGTCCGAGCTCGGACGCGTCGCGCACGATACGCGAAATCCCCGCCCTGCGCGCACGGCTGATCAGAGAGCCCGAGGCATCCGCGCTGCACAGCACCACCTCGTGGGCACAGCCGTCCGCCGCGAACGCCGCTGCCAGGTTGATGGGGCGCACGCCATCGCAGGGACCGGCCACGAGCACCGAGCTGCCCCGCGCGGGGCCCCGCAGCGCCACGCGGAGATCCTGGGCGCTCGAGCACACGCTGAGCTGCGCCTGGGGAAGCGCCTCATGCAGGCGGCGTGCCGCCTCTTGCGTCTGGGCGTCGTCGCCGCATACCATCCACCTGTCCATGCTCTCCTCGTCCTTTCGTTCGTGCCATGCGGGCGCATCCCGCCGCAGGGCGCGCCTCGCCAATCCACAGGGGTGCCTAGCCCTCCGCAGGCCCAGGCGCTTGCGCCGTCGCGTCTGCCGCGGGTGGCAGGTCCGGGTCCTGCGCGGGCACGTTCAGAGGCGCCGAGAGACGCGTCGCCTGGCCCTCATCGCCACCGCCGTCAGGGATGGCCGTCACGTCGTCGGCCGGCAACACCAAGCGCAGGCTTTCGCGCACCGACGCCGAAAGCAGACCCGTCACGTCGGCAGGCGGCACGGCGAGCGTCACGGAGGCTGCCTGACCTCCCTCTTTGGGCCGTACGGCGAGCACTTGGGCGTCGGCCGACAGCAGACGGCTCTCGCGCTCCGTGGTCGCGTAGGCCACGACCGAGGTGCCGACCTCCACCTGCGCCGTGATGCCGATCCGGTCCGTGAGCGCCACGGTGAAGGCCACCTTGCCCGAAGGCACGCTCACGAGCTCTGCCGCGTCGGCGAAGCTCAGCTGCGTGAGGACCGCGCCGCGCGCCACCGGGGAACTCACGCGCTTGCCCACGGCCTGCTCCGCGCTCGTGAGGGCCCCCTCGGGGACCAGGTCCACGAGCCAGTCGCGCACTTCCACGTCGGCAGCGACGAGCTCGCTGCCCGGCTGCAGCGCATGGTTCGCCACGACCACGCTCACGACCTCGCCGCCGTAGGCGTCCAAGGCGTCACGACGCGCCTGTTGGGCCTCCGCGCGCGCCGAGCGCGCATAGCCGAGGCAGCAGACCAGCGCGATCGCCGCGAACCCCACAGACAGGACCAAACGCAGCTTCCCCTTCACGGCCATCCTCCCCTCCAGCGCTTTGGGCTTGCCGCGCCACAGCAGCCCCGGCATCTGGCCAAGGGCGCCGTGGCGCTCAACCGCAGGCCTGCCCTGTGTCAGGCGCACGGCTGGTGAGAGGGATTGTCGGCCGTGGAACGCTCGCCGACGCCGCCAAGGGGGCCACGACCCCCAAGCATCCAAGCGATTACCCCCACGCATCCAAGCGATTGCCCAAGGCAGCCTGTTCAGAGGGGGTGCGCGATCGTTCACACTGACGCGTGTGTACTGTTTCAATTTGCATATATCACAATATGAACGGTAGGTTATCGTCCGCAAGCGGTCGTTCACCGCTCCAAAGTGCCCAGAATTCGCTATCTGTACAACAGCCGCTGACGAAGGCGTGACGCACAGTGTTTTTGCCGTGCGTCACGCCCAAGCGTTTTCCTGGTGTTTGTGCCCTCAGGTCACCCAATGTGCACGAGCGCTGCGCGCAAGCGCACATACGCCCAGCTACAGGACGATGTCGGGATCCAGCTCGCGCACGTTGCGGCGCATCTCTGCCGCCAGGGCACGATAGACGTTGGCGCGCTCGGGCGTGACCTCACCGGCCTGCAGCGCCGCGGCCACGCCGCAGCCAGGCTCGTGCTCGTGCGTGCAGTCACGGAAGCGGCAGCCGCGGGCAGCTGCGGCCACCTCGGGGAAGGCCAGGGCCAGGCCGCGCTCGTGGCCCACGAGCGGCAGAGTGCGCAGGCCCGGCTCGTCCACGATGGTGCCCGCGCCTGGGATGGCCACCATGCGGCGCGCGACCGTCGTGTGGCGCCCAGCATCGTCTTTGGCGCGCACGTCGCCCACCTGCAGCAGCTCGTGCCCCAAAAGCGCGTTGAGCAGCGTGGACTTGCCCGCACCAGACTCGCCCAGCACCATGGCGCAGCTGCCCGCCGGCACGAGCGCGCGCACCGCCTCCACGCCCCAGGGCACGCCTAGCCCTTCGGCCTGGGCGCGCAGGCCCTCGTGCGCCTCGTCATCGTCCATGCCAGCAGCACAGAGCACCACTGGCACGTCCGTGCCGAGCACCGCTCGCAGCGCCGTCACGTCGGCCGCGAGGTCCGTCGAACGGTCGGCTTTGGTGAGCACGAGGGCGGCATCAGCGCCGCAGTCCAGCGCGATCACGCGGCTGCGCGCGACGCGGCTCAGGTCCAGAAAGCGCCCACCCAGCGCATAGGCCACGAGCACCAGGTCCACGTTGGCCGCCAGCGTCTGGCGCTCGCCGCGCGCGCTGCCGCGCCAACGGGCGATGTCGCTCTCGCGAGGCAGCACGCGCTCGACGCGTCCCGTGTCGTGGTCAGCCGTGACGCGCACGCACACCCAGTCGCCCACGGCAGGCCGCTGCAGCGCCTCTTTGGCCATGGTCTGGGCGTGCTCGGCCCGCAGGACGCGCTGCGCCGTGAGGATGGCAGGATAGCCGCGGTCCAGGCGCACCACGCAGCCCAGCTGGTATTCGGAGACGTCCACGCCCTCGGCCGCAGCGAGCTCGGCGGACACGCGCGCGAACGCCTCCCGCTGCCGCTCGCTGCAGGTCAGGTCGGCAAACGCCGGCAGTTCCTCGAGACCCTCGAGCTGCGGCACGACCTCCTGAGCGCTTCGCGGCCTCTGGGCCCCTGTCCGCCGCGTGCCCCTGCCCTTGCTTGCCCTCTTCGCCATCGCTCCCCCATCCGGTCGCATTGCCCCCCACGATAGCAAAAGCGCCCCCGTCGGCAAGTTCCGACGGGGGCGCTTCTCACGCGTGGGCGGCTCAGGGCCTACTGCTTGTTCTTGTCGATGCTACGCATAACGGCCTTGTAGATCTCCACGATGGGGATGATGAGCACGGCCAGGCCCATGGCCACGCCATACTCGAACATGCTGATCTCCGAGAAGCCAAACGCGGAGGACAGCGCCTCGGTCTCGATGACGAGGTAGGTGAGGATCAGCGAACCCGCGAAGGCGAGCCACAGCCACTTGTTCTGCGTGGGCAGGGAGAACAGCGACTTGCGACGCGAACGCATGTTGAAGGAGTGGAACATCTCCACCATCGACAGCGTGAGGAACGCCATCGTCATGCCGTCGCGGGCATCCGCGGCGCCGGAGACGACGTCGGCGAAGGACACGCCCTGCAGGTGCAGGCCCACGAAATAGCTGATGATGGTGAGGGCGGCGATCACGACGCCCTGGAACAGGCAGTCGACGCCCATGCCGTCGGCGAAGATGCCGTCGTGCTCGTCGCGCGGCTTGCGCTTCATGATGCCCGGCTCGGCCTCCTCCATGCCCATGGCGAGGGCGGGGAAACAGTCGGTGATGAGGTTGATCCACAGCAGGTGCGTAGGCTCCAGGATGGTGAAGCCCAGCATGGAGGCGAAGAACACCGCGATGACCTCAGCCAGGTTGGACGAGAGGAGGAACTGGATGGCCTTGCGGATGTTGTCGTAGATCCTGCGGCCTTCCTCCACGGCGCTCACGATGGTGGCGAAGTTGTCGTCAGCCAGCACCATGTCAGCGACGTTCTTGGTGACGTCGGTGCCCGTGATGCCCATGCCGATGCCGATGTCGGC
>CACXFF010000104.1 GCA_902766805.1 uncultured Coriobacteriaceae bacterium
CCAGGAACTGCTTGATCGTGGAGCTGTTCGTGAACAGCATCACGCCGATGAGGACCACCGCGTAGATGAGCATGCGGAAGTCTCCGAGGAAGCGCAGCTTCTCGGGCAGGATCGTCAAGATGGTCGCCGAGATGATGCCGCCGCGGATGGAGCCCATGCCGCCCAGGACCACGTACACCAGGATGTTGATCGAGGTGTTGAAGTCGAACTTCTTCGGGACGATGGAGCTGTAGTTCATCGCGTAGAGGGCACCCGCCATGCCGGCCAGGGCCGCGGAGACCACGAAGGCCATGAGACGGTACTTGGTGGTGGAGATGCCCACGCTCTCGGCCGCGATGCGGTTGTCGCGCACGGCCATGATGGCGCGACCGCTGCGGCTGTTGATGAGGTTGAGCACCACGAACAGCGTGAAGAGCACCAGGATGAAGCCGAAGGTGAAGGTGGAGAGGCGGTCGATGCCGGTGGCACCCTGCGGGCCGTTGATGAGGATCTTGCCGCCCTCAGCCAGACCCAGAGCGTTGGCGTTTTGCATGCTCACGTGCAGGCCGTACTCGTCCACGCCCAGCCACAGGTTGTTGAGCAGATTCTTGATGATCTCGCCAAAAGCCAGCGTGACGATGGCCAGGTAGTCGCCATGCAAGCGCATGACCGGGATACCGATGAGCAGACCCGCGACAGCCGCGAAGGCGCCCGCGACGACCAGAGACAGGAGGAAGCGCAGCGGATCGGAGCCCACGCTCCCCTGCATCATGGAAGCCGCAACGACGCCGGAGAACGCGCCCACGCTCATGAAGCCCGCGTGGCCGAGCGAAAGCTCGCCCGAGATGCCGACCACGAGGTTCAGCGAGATGGTCAGGCAGATGTAGGCGGTGATGGGCACGAGCAGGCCCTGCGTGGAACTGGAGACGGCGCCAGCCGACGAGAGGCCCTGCATGATGCCGAAGGCCAGGATGACTATCCCGAAGGTGATGATGTTGGAGCGCGTCTTCTTGCTCATGTTCTTGAATGCTTGCATGGGCTACACCTTCTCCGGGACGTACTTGCCGAGCAGGCCGGCGGGCCTCACGAGCAGCACCACGATGAGCACGCCAAACACGATGGCGTCGGCGAGCTCGGTGCCGATGTAGGCCTTGGCGAAGATCTCGATGATGCCCAGCAGAATGCCACCGAGCGCGGCGCCTGGGATAGAGCCGATGCCGCCAAAGACGGCCGCGGTGAACGCCTTGATGCCCGGCATGGCGCCCGTGGTGGGCATGAGAGCCGGGTAGGCGGAGCACAGCAGCACGCCGGCGATGGCAGCGAGGCCGGAGCCGATGGCGAAGACCATGGAGATCGTCGTGTCCACGTTGATGCCCATGAGCTGGGCGGCAGCCTTGTCCTCAGAGCAGGCGCGCATGGCCTTGCCCATCTTGGTGCGCTGGGTGAAGAACGTGAGCGCGACCATGACCGCCACGCAGGCGAGCACGGTGACGATGGTCACGGACTGGATGCGCAGTTGTCCGCCAAATAGCTCGAGCGGCGGCAGGTCGACGACGCTCGTGAAGACCTTCGGGTCGGACTTCATGATGAGCAGCGCGGAGTTCTGCAAGAAATACGACACGCCGATGGCAGTGATCAGGACCGCGAGCGACGGAGCCCCGCGCAGCGGCTTGTAGGCCAGGCGCTCGATGACGATGCCCAGGACGGTGCAGCCCACGACCGCGATGAGCACGGAGACGAGGGGATGCAGCCCCAGGTAGCTCATGGCGCAGTAGCACAGGTAGCCACCCACCATGATGACGTCACCGTGAGCGAAGTTCAGCATCTTGGCGATGCCGTACACCATGGTGTAGCCCAACGCGATGATGGCGTAGACCGAGCCCAGGCTGATGCCGTTGATCAGGTTGGTCAGGAAACTCACGGTACCCCCTTTCATTCACTAAACAATTGATAGGGCAAGGAGGCCACCTGCGGTGGTGGCCTCCTTCTGTAACGCTATAAGCATCTTCCGACACGGGGTCGACGCTTACTCCATGGCCACGTAGACGCCCTTCTGGATGACCATGCCCTTGGGGGTCTTGGAGACCTCGCCGCTCGTGGACCAGGTGGCCTCGCCCGTCAAGCCGGCGACCTTGAAGGAGCTGTCGGTGAACTGCTTGATGAGGGCCTCGCACAGGTCGGCGGCCTTGGCGCTGGGATCGAGCTTGGCGGCCTCGATGGCGGCGGCGATGGCGATCACGCAGTCATAGGCGTCGGCCGCGAACTGGTTGGGGTCGTCGGTGGAGCCGCTGGCCTTCTTGTAGGCCTCGACGAACTTCTTGGTGGCCTCGTCGTCGGCGCTGGCAACGAACGGGGTGAGCAGCATGACGCCCTCGGCCAGGGAGGTGTCGAAGCCCTCGAGGGTCAGGATGCCGTCCATGCCGTCGACGCCGAAGAACTTGGGGGCGTAGCCCATGTCGTGGGCCTGCTTGAGGATGATGGAGGCCGGGGTGTAGTAGATCGGCAAGAAGACGAGGTCGGCGCCGTTGTTCTTGGCGTCGTTGAGCTGGGCGGTGAAGTCCGTGGCGGACTCATCGGTGAAGGTCTGGGTGCTCACGATCGCCAGACCCTGGGTGTCCGCCTCGCTCTTGAACTTGTTGTAGATGCCCGTGGAGTAGGGGTCAGCGTTGTTGTAGATGACGGCGATCTTGGTGCCGAGCTTCTGCTTGGCGATGTACTCGGCGGAGGCGATGCCCTGGTTGGGGTCGGTGAAGCACATCTGGAAGACGTTGTCCTTGCGCGGCTCGTTGGAGCCCTCGCCGCCGATGACGTCCGCGGAAGAGGCGGACGGCGTCAGCTCGAAGATGCGGTCGTTGTGGGACTCAGCGGAAACGGCGACGCACGGGGTGGTCGTGGTGGTGCCCACCAGGATCTGCATGCCCCAGTCCTTGAGGTTGTTGTACGCGTTGACGGCCTTCTCGGCGTCGTGCTCGTCGTCCTCCCACTTGAGCTCCAGGGCGATCTTGCCCGCGGCGTTGACCTCGTCCACGGCGACCTGGGCGCCGAACTTGGTGGCGTTGCCGTAGATGGCCGCGGCACCCGTGATAGGGCCAATGCCACCGATCTTGAACGCAGCGCCCGCAGGGGCAGCGCCCGTGGAAGCGGCGCTGGTGGTGGCAGCGGAGCCACCGTTGTTGCCACCGCAGGCGGTCAGGAGCGCGGCGCCACCTGCTGCACCCATCATCTCAACGAAGTTACGACGCGACATCTTCATGGTTTGTTCCTTCCGTCAACGCAAATGATTCTCTCGATGCGTTTCTACGCATGCAGAGCACTTTAGGTTCCCCGTGTTACGCACATGTGAGCAAGCGAGAAATTAAGGTGGCTTTTTACCGTTAGGAAATGTGACGTAACGCGTTGGCAATATGCACGAATCAGGCGTTTTGCTGCCCTTTTCTTCATCTCGGCACGCAGCCTCGACCGCCCGCCCCTCCCCCGCCGGCGCGGGCGCGCCTGTCGCAGACAACAAAACGCCCCGCCCCAGACGAAGCGGGGCGGGGCGGGCGATCAGCTAGAGAGCAAGGACGGGCCTTACTTCTTCAGGGCCTCCTCGACGGCCACGGCGCACGCAACGGTGCAGCCGACCATCGGGTTGTTGCCCATGCCGATGAGACCCATCATGTCCACGTGCGCGGGCACCGAGGAGGAGCCGGCGAACTGGGCAGAGGAGTGCATGCGGCCCATGGTGTCGGTCATGCCGTAGGAGGCGGGGCCGGCGGCCATGTTGTCGGGGTGCAGGGTACGGCCGGTGCCGCCACCAGACGCGACGGAGAAGTACTTCTTGCCAGCGAGCGTGCGCTCCTTGAAGTACGTGCCCGCGACGGGGTGCTGGAAGCGGGTCGGGTTGGTGGAGTTGCCGGTGATGGAGATGTCGGCGTTCTCGTGCCACATGATGGCAACGCCCTCACGCACGTCGTCGGCACCGTAGCAGTTGACCTTGGAGCGCGG
>CACXFF010000105.1 GCA_902766805.1 uncultured Coriobacteriaceae bacterium
GCGCGTTCATGGTGGGCTGGATCCTCGAGCGCCGCTTCGTGAGGTTTTCCGTGGACGTCGACATGCAGGAGCGGTTCCTGCGCCTGGTCGGCGGGCTCTTGGGATACTACGTCTTCTTCTTGGTCATCAGCCCGCTCGTCAAGGGAGCGTTGCCCGGCAACGCCGCGGCCATAGTCACCTCTTTCCTGCAGATGTTCTACATCGTGTTCCTCTATCCGCTGGTGATGGCGAAGTTCGGCGACAAGGCAGAAGGCGTTGCCGAGGCATAAGAACGTGCCCCATGATCTCGCTGATTGGCGCATCGCCCTGCAAGACAAGTCTGCCACCCTCAAGTACAGATCGAGGGTGGCAGACTTGGCTTGCAGGGCGATGCGCCATCAAACGACATAAGCAAAGCGCAGGCGCGGCGAGTAGTATCCCGATTGTTGTGAGCCAGCAGGCGCTTCGTACCGTAGTATCAGAGTGACAGTCCGTAGCGCTTGCGCCAGGGGCGGACTCGTCCCCAAGCTGGCGCGCGTCGGCACACGGGCGGCCAACGGGTGTCTTGCCTGCGCGGATGCAAACGTTGCCCGTCTCGACACAGGCGAGCGCGTGGCCGCACTTTCTGGCGGACGTCTTATCCGCGTCCGCCATCCTTCACCGAAAGGTCGGCGCCTTCGCGAGACGAGGCGAAGCGCCTAACGTAGATTCAGTAAGAGACGCACTCCCCCGTGCCTCGTCGAGGAAGGCGTCGGGGTCGCTTGGCCTGCCACAAGCGCGTTGTGGCGAGGTCACGGCCCAGAACGTAGAAGACAAGAGCGAGGCAAGCCAAAACCGCATGATGAGGGCAGGAGGCACTGATGGGATTCGACGATCTGAGTAGGGATATGCAAGCGAAGGCTCGTGCGGCCAAAACGATGGAAGACCTCGAAGAGCTCGCCCACGAGAGCGGACGGGAGCTGTCCGACGAGGAGCTGGACTCGCTAAGCGGCGGTAATTACGCTCCCACTTTTTCTGACTGCACATCTTTCGTCACATGCAGAACCGCAACCGATACGAGAGGAGATCGCTGCACGAAATACCGTTTCTTGTGATACCCAAAGCGTGGGCTGCACCGACCAGCTGATACGTATGTAGATAACGACGTACGAACCGTTCTGCTTTTGCAAGGCGGAACGCTCCGTCCTACGGGTACCCAAAAGGCTGTCCCCACGACGTGGCCAGCCACAGACGAAGGAGAGCACCATGGCACACGCAAACATGCACGACGGCCTGTCCGAAGAGACGAAGGCGAAGCTCAAGGGCTGCGAGACCCCCGAGGAGATCCTCGAGCTCGCCCGCGAGGACGGATACGAGCTGAGCGACGAGCAGCTGGAGGACGTCGCCGGCGGCTGGGGCGACAAGTGCGAAGAACACAACCACTGCTTCGACGACGGGCGGAACATAGGCGAGTGACAAGCGCCGGGACGGAACGAGCCCTCCATGCCAAACAGAATGGACAGAGAGGTTCGGATCCTCTGGAGCGGCGGATGGGACTCGACGTACAGGCTCCTGCAGCTCTCCCAGCAGGAGGGCATAGCCATACGCCCCATGTACGTCCGCGACCACGCCAGGAAGGGCATGGCGGCCGAGCTCGCGGCGATGCGGGACATCCTCCCAGACGTCCGCGGCATGGCGAAGGCGCGCCTGCTCGACGTGGACCTGTATGACCGCGGCGCCATACTGCGCGACTTCCCCGACGAGGAAATATCCGCGGCATACGAGAGGCTCGCGGAGGAGTTCAGGCTCGGCTACCAGTACGAGCTGTTCGCCCTCCTCTGCAAGGGGCTCGGCGTGCGCGCCGAGTGCGCCGTCGAGGACGCGGAGCGCAGCAAGGCGAAGACTGCCATCGACGCGCAGTGCCTGCTGGTTCCCTGCGAGGACTACCAGCTCGGGGGCGAGACGCGCTACCGGGTCGTCGCAAAAGGCGGGAACAGGGACGCGGAGCTCGTCTTTGGCCAGCTCGACCTCGCCATGCTCGGGACAAGCAAGGTAGAAGCGCAGCGCGTGGCGCAGGAGCTGGGCTGGATGCCGACAATGCGCAAGACCTGGTTCTGCCACACGCCTATCAACGGCAAGCCGTGCGGGACCTGCAACCCCTGCAAGGACGCGATGAACGAGGGGATGAGATGGCGCATGCCGCCTTCGGCACGGCTGCGCTACCGGATGTGGCTCCTACGCTCGGCCACCGCCAAGCTGAACCGGCCTCGTAGCGACTAGCGGCTCCCCCGCCCTAGACGGGGAGCCGCTCTCGCAGGCCAAGGGCTATCGCGCAATTGAGA
>CACXFF010000106.1 GCA_902766805.1 uncultured Coriobacteriaceae bacterium
GCAGGATAATCGTTGACGAGGTCATCGAATGCTATCAGGTGCTCGGCATTATTCACGAGATGTACCAGCACGTTCCGGGGCGCTTCAAGGACTACATCGCGATGCCCAAGCCCAACCTGTACCAGTCGCTGCACACCACCGTCATTGGCCCCAAAGGCCGGCCGATCGAGATCCAGATCCGCACCAAAGAGATGCACGAGCAGGCCGAGTACGGCATCGCCGCGCACTGGCTCTACAAGAAGGCCGGCAACTCCGAGGGCACGATGGGCAAGGACGATCGCTCCATCGACGAACAGATCAACTGGATCCGCCGCAGCCTCGACTGGACGATGGAGGGCGAGCTGGAGGACCCCACGGCCTTCATGGACAGCCTGCGCGTGGACCTGTACGAGCGCGAGATATTCGTCTTCACGCCCAAAGGCGAGGTCGTGAGCCTGCGCCGTGGCTCCACGCCGCTGGATTTCGCCTATGCCGTGCACACCGAGGTCGGCAACCACTGCGTCGGCGCCAAGGTCAACGGCGCGGTGGTCACGCTCAATTCTGAGCTGTCCATGGGCGACCGCGTGGAGATCCTCACGAACCGCAACGCCAAGCCCTCGCGTGACTGGCTCGACATCGTCAAGACGCCCTCGGCGCGCTCGAAGATCCGGCGCTTCTTCACCGCCTCCACCAAGTCCGACGACGCCGAACGCGGCCGCACCGAGCTCGCGCGTGAGCTGCGCAAGCGCGGCTATGGCATCTCCACCGCGCGCTGCCAAAAGGCGATCGTGCGCGTGTGCGAGGAGAACGACTACAAGACCCCCGACGACCTCTTCGCGGCCATCGAGACCGGCAAGCTGCAGGTGAAGAGCGCGGCCAACTACATCCAGGCCGTGCTGGAGGAGAACTCTCCCGAGGCGGTGGCGGCCTTGGCCGAGCGCGAGGCCCACCTGCGCGAGCAGCTGGCGGCCATGGCCGAGGACCGTACGATGGTGACCACGCCGCCGCCCCGGCCGCTCACGCGCGAACAGCGCAAGCACCGCAACAACTGCGGCGTGGTGGTCAAGGGCGACCCTGATCTGCTCGTGCACCTCGCGCACTGCTGCACGCCGGTGGCCGGCGACGACATCGTGGGCTTCATCACCCGCGGCCGCGGCGTTTCGGTGCACCGCGCCACCTGCCCCAACGTGAAGGGTCTCATGACGCACCCCGAGCGCATGATCCCGGTGGAGTGGGACGGCTCGGGCACGAGCGAGTTCCGCGTGGAGATCGTCATCGACGGCCACGACCGCCTGGGCCTGTTGGCCGACATCACCACCTGCCTGTCCAAGGCGGGCGTCAACATCCTGTCCACCGGTGTCTCCACGGCCAAAAGCGGCGCGGCGCGCCTGCGTTTCCTCATCTCTATCTCCGACACCGCGGTGCTTGCCAACGTGTTCAACCAGCTCAAGCACATCCCGAGCGTGGACGACGCGCGCCGCATCGTCCCGGGTGAGGGCGCCAACCAGATGAAGCGGAGGGTTCACCGATGAGCGACGAACGTGAGCGTATGGCAGTCCCGTCCGACGACGAGCCACAGGACGAGGCCAGCTTCGAGATGCGCGTCTTCGTGGTCGGGCACCTGCAGACGATGTGCTACGCCGTGATCTCCAACCGGCTGCGTCCGGACGGCAAGCGTCCCTGCCTGGTGGTCGACCCCGGGGCGTCGGGCGCTGCCATCGCCGAGCGCCTCGCGGACGTGGCCGTGGAGCTCGTCGTGGCCACCCACGGCCATGCCGACCACGTGAGCGGCGTCGCGGACTTCTGCGCGGCGACCGGCGCGCCGTTTGCCATGGCGGCTGCCGACGTGGAGCGCGCCACCCATGCCCGCCAGTGGTCCAGCCACCAAGCGCCCGAGACCACCGACGCGCCCACGCCTGACCGCATCCTTGCCGACGGCGACGAGGTCGAGGTGGGTGCCCTGCGCTTCCGCGTGATCGCCGTGCCGGGTCACACGCCGGGGGGCATCGTGCTTGCGGGCGTGGAGGGATCCGAGGCGGAGGGGCTGGCCTTCGTGGGAGACACCATATTTGCCGGCAGTGTAGGGCGCACCGACCTGGCGGGTGGCGACTACGCTCAGCTCATGGACTCCCTGGTGCGTCTGGTGCGCGAGCTTCCGGATGAGACCGTCCTGTGCTGCGGTCACGGGGATACCACGACCATGGGCCACGAGCGCCAGACCAACCCCTTCCTGCTTGGTTTGGGCTGCTAGCTATCCTGCCAGACCGCTGGGGCGCTTGGCTCCCGTGTGCCGTCCGCAGGAGAGGCGCCCTATCGTATGGGCCGCGTCTGGCTTGCGGCGCGTTCCGCGTGCCTGCGCGCCTCAAGCGAGGTCCCGCGCCCTCTGCATGCAGGTGAGCGCCTGGGCATCACCGTCACCATCGGCGTGGTGGCCTACGAGGAGGGCCAGGGCGTGAGCGAATGGATCAACGCGGCCGACAGCAAGCTCTACCGGGGCAAGCAGAGCGGCAAGAACCAGGTCGTCTGGTAGGGCCCGGGGCTTCCACGTGCGTGATGGACTCGTGAGTTTTGGCACCCATTGTCAATTCATCTTCGGCAAACGGTTGCTTTCCTTTTACAACTGACTGTAAAATCTCTGTGAACGGTTGGCATGGGCTCTCTGGGCTAATCAAGAATACAAAGGAGTACCAAGCTTCGTGCTGGCTTCCCAGCCATCCGCCTCACGTTCCATGGCTTCAGTCTTTGGGGGGTATCCACCACATGAAAGAGATGGAAGAGAGGATCCTCGCGGAGGGCAAGGTCCTTCCCGGGGAGATTCTGAAGGTCGGCAGCTTCCTCAACCAGCAGATTGACAGCGTGCTCCTGAGCCACATGGCCCAGGAGTTCGCGCGTCTTTACGCCGACGCGGACGTCACGAAGGTCCTCACCATCGAGGCGAGCGGCATCGCCATCGCCGCCGCGCTCGCGATGGAGCTGGGCGTGCCGATGCTGTTCGCCAAGAAGAACCGCACGAGCAACGTGGACGGCTCGACGTACACGACCGTCGTCCACTCGTTCACCCAGAACAGGGACTACAACGTCGTGGTGAGCCGCGACTACCTGCTGCCGACCGACCGCGTGCTGCTGGTGGACGACTTCCTCGC
>CACXFF010000107.1 GCA_902766805.1 uncultured Coriobacteriaceae bacterium
GCAGGAGCCGTCGCACGGCGGCCGCCCTCGCCCCTAGCCGCAGGCGCCGACGTCATAGCTAGCCCCACATATACGGGTCGCCCCGCCACCACCAACTCATCGCACGCGCGTCGCCCCAATGCGCTGCATGTGGGCACCCGTCACAGACTCGACCAGCTCACCACGCACGGGCCCACGTCACTCAGACAAACACCGATCGCCTCGACCACGACCAGCCCACCGCACGCGGGCCGTCACCCAGCGCGGCAACGCACAACCCTCCCGTTCTGCGCCGCGCTAGAGCGTATCCCCTGCGAGCCAGGTGCGCAGGTAGTACGCGGAGTCACGCGCCGGCCCGTCGGAGACGCCGCCGCCCCGGGCCAGCCCGGATTCCAGCAACGCCAGCATCTCCGAAGGCGTCTTCGCGGCGATGTCCGCGTGACGCAAGAGGCGCTTGTCGGTCGTGACGAGATAGTCCGCTCGCGCACGGCTGCAGCCCGCCAAGATGAGGTCATCCTCCAGGTCGTCGTGCAGGGGACGGAACTTCTCGGCGAAATAGAAGTCCGAGGCATCGGCAGGTATAGGCGTCGCCACCTCACGCATCTGGGTCGCGCAGTCCCATGCGTAGGTCTTTGCCGTCTGCGCCTGCAGGTCGGTCAGAGGGCCTCCCTCTCGGAAGAACCTCTTCGCGCAGATGGCAGCCTTGGCATAGACGTCAAGCGCGCTATGCGCTGCGTACGCGAGGGAGATGTCATGGTCCAGGGCATAGCGGACCAAAGCCTGCGCGGCCTGCCTGCCCGGACGATCGAGCAGGTAGAGGTCGAGCCACACGCATGTATCCAAGAACAGTATCGGCAAGCAGACGCTCATGAGACCACCCTGCCCTCATCGCGACTGAGCCACTCGTCATAGAGCAGCTCGTCGAGCTCATCGTCGGAGGGAGCGACGTAGGCCGCCCGGTCAACCTCTGCCAACGCATACAGCCGCTCCTGCCAGCCGTCAATCTGCGCAAGGCACACCTCGCCACGCGAGGCAGTCTCGCTCGGCGCCTGCGCGGCAAGCAGCGCAAGCACCTGCTCACACTCCTGCGCGCCACCCGCAATCTTGGCCCAGAGCGCACGGACGAGCTCCGCGGGCATCACCCCCACCCGCTCGAGCACCGCATCCCCCGCGTCGCGTAGCTGGGCATCCATGCGGACATTGAGCTGTGATGTCAGCGTCGTGGCCATATGCCCCCTCCTCCTCATCTTTTATTGCTACATAGTGTAGCAGAACATTTGTATCTGTGCTAGCATATAAATGGGATTCGCGCCACGTCATTCGACGCGAAGCGGATCCCACGCCCACAGGACAGGGCGCGCCAGCCAGCGTCCGCATGCAGCGGCAAGCAGCCCGCGCCTTCCTTGGTCAAGCGGACAGGGCAACTGCATCATGCGCCAGCCGCCAATAGCTCTCCCTCGTCCTTTGGCACGGAAGCCTCCCGTCGAAGAGAGACAAAAAGAGCGCCCGACGAGGGGCGCCCTGGGAAGGGGGGACGTATGAGGAAGGGCTTAGGCTACCGACGCCTCGCTGGCCCGCACTTCGTTGGCCAGAGCATCGTTGGCAGGCGCCTTGCCGGCTTGGGCCTCGCTCTTCAGAGCCTCGTCCGCCTGGGTCTCGTTGGCCTGCTCCACAGCGCATTCCTGCTTGTCGAGCGCTTTGAGGAAGGGCAGGTAAACAACCAGGCTGATGGCGATTTCCACCACGTTCCACACGGCGCCGCGCCAGCCCATGTTGATCATGCCCTGCAGGATGGGGATGTTGGTGGGGGCGCCGACGCCGTTGCCCACGGGCAGGATGCCGACGGTCACCAGGAAGTACGAGATGGCGATGAGCACGGGCGGCAGGAGGATGAAGGGGATGGCCATGACCGGGTTGAGCATCATGGGGAAGCCGTAGACGACGGGCTCGTTGATGCCGAAGAGCGACGGGACGATGGCGAGCTTGCCCATGGAGCGGTAGCGCTGGGACTTGGCAAAGACCAGGCAGGCGATCATGAGGCCCAGCGTGCAGCCCGCGCCGCCGATGTTGCACACGGTCTGGACCCAGCTGCTCGTGATGATGTTGGTGGCGGGCAGACCGGCAGAGATGGCGCTCACGTTCGCCGCGTCGGCAGCGCCCCAGATGGGAGCGGTGACCATGGCGACGGCCATACCGTGCACGCCGAAGAACCAGCAGAGACCCGTCAGGAGCTGGGCGATGATGGCCGCCCACACCGAAGAGCCGAGGTTGGTGAGCGGCGCGGCGATGAGGCCGTAGATCACTGCGTGCAGCGTGCCGAAGGGGGTCAGGCCCATCAGCAGGTTGACGATCGCCCACAGGGCGGAGATGGCGGTGCCTGGGATGATGCCGACGAACGACTTGGAGACGAAGGGCGGCACCGAGTCGGGCAGCTTGATCGTGATGTTGCGGTCGATGAACCAGCAGTACAGCTTGGCAGAGACGAGCGCCACGATCATGCCGGTGAACAGGCCCGTCGAGCCGCACCAGGTGAGGGGCAGGTTGGTGACGGCCATGTAGCCCTCGCCCACGGTCTCCATCGGCGTCACGAGGAGGAAGGAGACGAGCGCGATGAGGCCCGCGGTGAACCCGTCCTTCTTCTCGGCCTTGGCGAAGGTGAACGCCATGGAGAACGCAGCGTAGACGGCCAGCATGTTGGTGGTCACGTTGACCATGGCCTTGAGGACCCCCATGAGCCCGGTCGAGGCGAGGAACGCCTGGTAGCCTTCGAACGGGATCTGCTGAAGCAGCGACCCGATGGAGCCGATCATGAGCGCCGGCATGAGCGCCATGAGGCCTTGCGAGATGGTTTGGATGATGCGGTTTTGGCCGACGCTCCCCGCGAGCGCCTGGAGCTTTTCGATGAAGCCTTCCACGGGTTCCTCCTTGGTCATAGGCCCTTGCTTGCATGATTTGAAGATTACTGACTAATGTTCACCTCTGAAATGGCGGTATACTAAGAAAAACTAACCATTCTTTTGCAAATGAGGAAACATGGACCAGCTGCGCGCCACACGCCTCGACTCCGCCCTGCGCGCGGTGAACGACATCGAGGCCGAGCGCCTCGCCGGGACGCGCGTCAGCCGCCTGACGCAAGCCCCCTTCGACAAGGCGCGGGGAGCCTACGTCTTCGACACGCTCTATCTCGAGAACCGCCCGCCCATCGCCGTCACCAGGCATGACCGCTTCTCGCCGACGCCGCCCCATTATCACTACGACATCGAGTTCAACATCATGTACGCCGGAAGTCTCAGGCAGGTCATCGACGGCCAAGAGGTGCGCCTGAGCCCCGGCACCATCTCGCTTGTGGACACCAAGACCGTCCACGAGCTCGACTCCGCAGGCGAGGGGGACATCCTCATCAACATCGCCCTGAGCAAGGAGTTCCTCTCCGAGCGGCTCGTCTCCGCGCTGCCCGCCAACAACCTGCTCACGACGTTTTTCGTCAACGCGCTCAACAGCACGTCGCAGCAGGTCAACTACCTCGTGTTCGACACGAGTGGCGAGAAACGCCTGCAAGCCACGATCGAGGAGCTCATCTACGAGTCGTTCTTCCCCTCCCCCAACATGCACACGGAATTCCTCGACCAGCTGTTCCGGCTGGCGGTCATGGACATGCTGGGCTGCATCGACGCAAACGTGGCGTATTCGCGCCTGAGCAAGAGCAACCTCATCGTGGCCGACGCGCTCAGGCTCATCGACCAGCAGTATCCCAGCTGCACGTTGGAGGGCGTGGCCCGGGAGGTCGGGGTGAGCGCGCCCTATCTGACGACGTTGCTCAAACGCAACGTGGGCAAGTCGTTCATCCAGCTCGTGACCTCCAAGCGCATGGCGCTCGCCCGCGAGCTGCTGCTCACGACCGACGTCACGGTAGAGCAGGTCGCCCACAGCTGCGGGTACGAGAACCTGAGCTTCTTCTACCGCAAGTTCCGTGAGGCACACGGCTGCAACCCGCGCGAGCTGCGCATGCGCCGCGCGTGAGCCGTGGCTTGCTGGGAGGCGATTGCGCCTCGGGTGATATGGGGTGTGCGAGCACGGGTTGGCAAATGCGGTCACCAGGCTGGCCGCTTCTGTTCTCAACGGCTCGGGGCCAGGGGCTTGACGCAAAAAGAGGTCACTCCAGTGGCCCCAACTCGACCCAATCCGGGCCGAAGGGTCCCCAAAAACGCAATTGGGGTCACTCCAGTGGCCCCAAGTCTCGGGAAGCGCCCGCGTGGGGCCCGTTTGCGACAGTTGGGGTCACTCCAGTGGCCACTTCTATCCCCAACGGGCCTGGAACAGGGGCTTGGGGCCAAAAGGGGTCACTGGATTGGCCACTACTATCCCGAACCCCAAGGAGCTGCGCGTGAGCCATGCGTGACCTGCGCTTTATTGCACCCCAGGCACCCCAGGCACCCCAAGCACTCCCAGACATCCCAGGCGCTCCACACACATAACGCGCGCCCGAGGGACCGTCCCCCGGGCGCGTCAAGCCCAGCCGATAGCTTGGTCTTCATGCGCGGCGGGCCCAAGCGCGCCAAGCCCAGCCGATAGTTTGGGGCCAGGCGAGGCAGGCTCAGGCATGGCATGCCCCACCGATGCCCTGGGCTCATCCGCAACCGGCTCAGCCGGACAGGGGCATGGCCACCCGTGCAGCCAGAACCTTGGCCCATCCGCGACAGGCCCATCCGCGGCGGGATCAGCCGGTGACTTTGGCCCAATCGGCGGCGAAACTCGCCATACCGGCCGTCGTGAGCTGGTGAGACACGCATTTCTTGAGCGCTGCATAGGGCACCGTAGCGATGTCGGCACCGCACAAAGCGGCCCTAGTCACGTGCCACGCCGTACGCAGCGATGCCGCGATAATCTCCACCTGACCGTCCTCGTTCCTGTCGGACCAGTCATAGGCGTGGATGACCTTCACGATGTCGGCCACCTGGTCCGCGCCGTCCTCGGCAATGTCATCGAAGCGTCCCACGAAGGGGCTGATGTAGCGCGCGCCCGCGTTGGCCGCGAGCAGAGCCTGCGGCACCGTGAAGACGAGCGTCATGTTCACGCGCACGCCTTCGTCGGCCAAGGCGCGCGTGGCCGCGAGGCCTTCGGGGCACACAGGCAGCTTGACCACAATGTTGGGCGCGAGCGCGGCGAGCCGACGCCCTTCCTCAATCATCCCCTCCGTGGTCGTAGCGGTGGACTCAGCCGAGACCGGCAGCCCCTCGCACAACTCGGCGATGCGCAGCATATGCGGCTCGAAGTCCTCGAGCTTGCCGCCCGTCTTGGCATAGAGCGACGGGTTGGTGGTCACGCCGGCCAAGCAGCCCCAGCTCTTGAC
>CACXFF010000108.1 GCA_902766805.1 uncultured Coriobacteriaceae bacterium
GCCGTCGTGTCCTGCGCGGCGATGTCGGCGATGGGCTCCGCCTGCGCCTCCTCGGCCACCGGCGCGGGCTTGGGCTTGCGCTCCTTGTGGCGCGGCTTGGCGGGCTTGGGGCCCTTCTTGGTGCCGGCCTTCTTGGCCTTCCACGGCTTGCCGCCCTTGGCAGGCTTGGGCGCGGCTTTGGGCGCGGGCGCGTCGGACGCGTCATCGCTGAGCAGCTTGTCCCACTCCTCGTTGCGCTGGATGGTGGTGAGCACGCGGCCCTTCTTGTACAGGGACACGCGGATGAACTCGGGGCAGGCCTCGGCCAGCTCGCGGGGCGTGGCGCATTCCAGGTCTTCCAGCCAGATGCCGTCGGCCTCCAGGACCTCTTGGAGGCGCTCTGGCGACGCCTGCTTGCCGATGCCAATCGAGTTGCTGAACAGTCGATAGAGATAGAGCTTGTTGCCCAGGGTGACCTTGGCCATGGTGGTTCCTCTTCCTGTGGATGGTGCGCGAACGCGCCGGACGTTTTCTCACCTCTAGGGTACCGCGAAACCCCAGGGCGTAATCGGACGGCAGGCAAACGGATGAGAATGGCTGCACTCTCCCGGTCTTCTCCGCGCAAAAGGCGGGCTGGCTAGACGGTATTGGCGCCAGGCGCTCCAAAAAAAGACCCCACACGTAGCGGGGGTCAACCAAGCGGGCTTTTGTGCCCTGTCACATGAGGGATGCGGTTTTCCGGAGCCGTTTCCCGGAGCGCTTGGCGCCAACATCGTCCACCAACCACCCAGACACGGCCCCCAAGCTGCGTCGGCCGCGGGGAATCCGCGCTTGGGCTAGCCGCGCTGCCCCTTGCGCGCGCGGCGCAGGTCGCGATTGCGGAAGTTGAGGATGCCGGCCGCCATGCCGTGGGGCAGGTAGCTCAGGTCCATGGTGGTGAGGTCCTCGGGCAGGTAGTCCATGAGGCTCTCAGGCGCAGGTTCGACGAAATCCGCCGGCGCGGGACCAGGCGTGGCGCACAGCGCGTGGACCTTGGCGCCTTGGGCTGCGAGCTTGCGCTCGTATTCGCTGCCCGCGCCACCCGGCCGCTCGGCGCGCAGGTCGTCGCTCAGCCACAGCAGCTCGTAGCCGGCGAGCTCGAGCTGTGCGCGCGTGAAAGCGAAAAGCGGCTCGGAGTCGGTGCGCAGCTCCAAGGTCGCGCCCGGCGCGAGGATCTGCCGGTAAGCCATGAGCTGGGCAGCCGAGGTCATGCGCTTGTGGGCTTCCTTCTTGCGGGGAAACGGGGTGGGGAAGTTCAGGTGGATGCGGCTCACCTCGCCCGGCGCGAAGACCTCGGTCACGCGGGCGCCGTCCCAGGGCACGACCACCACGTTGGGAAGCTGTGCCTCGCACACGTGCTGTGCGGCGTAGGCGATGCAGAGCGGCTCGGCGTCGAGCGCGACGTAGAGGCTGGTAGGGTCGGCGGCCGCGGCCTCGCAGACGAACACGCCCTTGCCACAGCCCAAGTCGAGCACCACGCGCTCGAAGCTCGCGCCCGCGCCGGCGTGCTCCGGCACCAGGGGCCAACAGGCTTCGGCCCAACGTCCCGCATAGGCGCGCGGGCACAGTTCGATGGCGTCGGCGTAGCGTTCTAGGCGCTCTTCGAGCACGAAATTCTTGGGCGTGCGCGCGTGCATGGAGTCCTCTCCCTCGGGTGCACGCGCCATTGTACCCAAAGAAAGGGGCCGAAGGAGCACGGCCTCCTTCGGCCCATCGCACGACTTGTTACCGTGGAGCCGAAGGCTCTACGGTAACAGCGGCGTTAGGGTAGGCGACGACCGCCAGCGAGGTAGATCTCGTACCATTCCTCGCGCGTGAGCTCGAAGTCGCAGGCGGCGGCGCTCTGGGCGACGCGCGTGGGGTTGGTCGTGCCGATGATGGCCTGCATCTTGGCCGGGTGGCGCAGCACCCACGCGATGGCCACGGCCATGTCGGTCACGCCGTGCTCTTCGCCGATGCGTGCCAGGACGGCGTTCATGTCGGCGTATTCCTCGGCGCCCAGGAACGGGCCGGTGAAGTAGCCCTTCTGCATGACGGACCACGCCTGGATGGCCTGGTCGTGCAGCAGCGCGTACTCGAAGATGCCGCCGTCGCGGCTGATGCCGGCCTCGTCGCGGGTGTTGACGTTGAACGCGTGGTCAAAGGCCGGGGTGAACGCGCAGGAGAGCTGCACCTGGTTGGCTGCCAAGGGGAAGTCCAGGAAGTTCTGCAGCAGCGACTCCTGGGCGACGTTTTGGTTGGAAACGCCGAACTCCACGACCTTGCCCTGGTCGTACAGCTCGTTGAACGCGCGCGCAACCTCACGCGGGTCCATGAGCACGTCGGGGCGGTGCAGCAGCAACGAGTCGATGCGGTCGGTCTTGAGCGCGGCGAGGCTTGCGTCCACCGACTCGATGATGTGCTCGTAGGAGAAGTCGAAATAGTTGCAGTCCAGGCGCGGGTGGGGACGGATGCCCAGCTTGGTCTGCAGCCACACGCGGTCGCGCAGGCCGGGGTGGGCGGCGAAGACCTCGCCGATCTTGCCCTCGGACGGGCCGTAGACCGGCGCGGTGTCCAGGGCGTTGATGCCGTGGGCGAGGGCGGTGTCGATGAGCTCGTAGACCTGGTCGGGCGTCTTGTCCCAGATGCGCATGAGGCCGAGGACCACCTCGGAGACCTGCGCCTCGTGGGCGCCGTACTCGATGTAGCGCATGGCTTCCCCTTCTGCCGAAAGTACAGCCATAGTAGCGCCGTCTCGCGTCGTCACCCGGCACGGCTAGGTAAGCGGCTTAGCCCGTGCCGCGTTTGTTACCGTAGAGCCGAAGGCTTCCCGGTAACAAAAAACGCGGCGAGGCCCGAAGACCCCGCCGCGCGGAAGCTTGTTACCGTAGAGCCGAAGGCTCTGGAGTAACGGGCGCTCCGAGGACGCTTACGCCGAAGGCTTGTCCACCACGGACAGCTTGTGCTGGCGCTTGTGGCCGACGAACAGCGGCACGTCCTCGAAGAGAAGGCTCGCGTTCTGCAGGCCGTACCAGTTCGCCGGGCTGCCGCAGACGCGACGGATGGCGTACTTGGCGTTGATCACGGTCAGGTCCAGGCCCGACAGGTCGGCGTCGGCGTTGGGCACCTTGCGGATCAGGCAGAAGCGGAAGTCGCCCACGTGGTCGGAGTTCTCGTAGATCGAGTACTTGTGCAGCTGCTCGGGCAGCTTGCCCTCCTGCATGAGATAGTCCACGACCTGGTAGAGGTACTCGTTCACGCGCTGGTTCACGCGGAAGCCCAGGCGCAGCTGGACCTTGAACACGTTGTCCTCGTCGAAGTCGTTGACCCAGAACTCGTGCGTGTACGGCTCGTCGGTCACGGCGACGTTCAGGAACCAATACGCGCGGGCGCGCTTGGGACGCTTGTTGAGAATCGAGTACAGGATGTCGCGGTCCAAGGTGTCCACCGACGGGTCGTTGGTCAGGAAGACCAGGTTGTCGGCGAGCAGGGGCAGCGAGTCGTCGTCTGCGAGCTCGGAGAGTTGGCCGATGTACTGGGTCACGGGCAGGTTCACGCGCTGGGACATCTCGATCTGCGTGCCGCGGTGCCAGATGTACATGACCAGGAAGATGGCGAGGGCGAGCAGCACGGTCACGTAGCCGCCGTGGGTGAACTTCGTGAGGCTCGAGAAGAAGAAGAACGACTCGATGGCGCCGAAGAACAGCGCGAACGGCACGGCGAGCACCGGCTGGTGACGGATGCGCCAGAGGTAGATCGTGAGCAGCACGGTGGTCATGAGCATGGTCACGGTGATGGCCAGGCCGTACGCCGCCTCCATGCGCTCGGAGCTGCGGAAGAACAGCACCACACCCAAGCAGCCGATCCACAGGATGGTGTTGACCATGGGGATGTAGATCTGGCCCTTGTTCTCGGAGGGGTACATGATCTTCAGGTGGGGCATCAGGTCCAGGTGGATGGCCTCGCTCACGATGGAGTAGGAGCCGGTGATGAGCGCCTGGCTCGCGATGATGGCCGCCAGCGTGGAGAGCACGACGGCGAAGATGCGCCAGTTGCCGGGCAGCATCTCAAAGAACGGGTTCATGGCCGGGCCCATCTCGATGAGCTCGGGGTTCTGCGAGTTGGCGAGGATCCAGGCGCCCTGGCCCAGGTAGTTGAGGATCAGGCAGGTCTTGACCACGGGCCAAGAGGCGTACACGTTGGCCTTGCCCACGTGGCCCATGTCGGAGTACAGGGCCTCAGCGCCGGTGGTGCACAGGAAGACGTTGCCCAGCACCATGATGCCGGCGTGGTTGAGGTGACCGGAGAAGAGGAAGGTCACGCCGCGGATGGGGTTGAAGGCGCGCAGGACGTTGAGGTCCAGCCCAATGTAGATGGCGCCCACGACGCCCAAGAAGCCGAACCACAGGCACATGATGGGGCCAAAGGCCTTGCCGATGCTCGAGGTGCCGGCGCGCTGCACGATGAACAGCGCGCTGATGATGCAGATGGTGATGAACACCACGATGCCTTGGCCGTCACCGATGATGTTGTGCACCAGTTCGATGGTGCGCAGGCCCTCGATGGCGGTGGTCACGGTCACGGCCGGGGTCAGGATGCCGTCGGCAAGCAGGGCCGCGCCGCCGACCATGGCCGGCACGATGAGCCAGCCGCCGCAGCGGCGCACCAGGCTGTACAGGGCGAAGATGCCGCCCTCGTTGTGGTTGTCGGCCTTCATGGCCACGAGCACGTACTTGACCGTGGTGATGAGCGTCATCGTCCAGATGATGAGCGACAGCGCGCCGATGACCACGTCGGGTGCCATGGTGGGCAAGCCCCCGTTGCCGTGCATGATGGCACGCAGCGTGTACATCGGGCTCGTGCCAATGTCGCCGTAGACCACGCCCATCGTCACCAGGACCATGCCCAAAGAGAAGGGGATGGCCTTGTGGCTTTTTTCGGCCGTCGCGGTCTCCCGGGCGGCCTGTTCGGCGAGCTGCTCTGGGGCAGCCACTGCCGAATCCGGCGTCTTTTCTTCGTTCATGTGCGCTTCCTTTCTCGCGCGAAATGCCCAGAATGGGCGAGATGATGCTACCGTTTTGCCTGCGTCGGGGCAGGGTAGCGTCATGCTTTATGCCATCTTTATGCTGCGGGTGATGGCGTGTCAATGCTCCTTAAGTGTCGCAGGTTTTGGGTCGCGATGCTGCTGTCATACTCGGTATGGGACGGGAGAAGGCGGGAACATGGCGCAGACGGACGAACGCGATGCGGCGCGAGGCTGGACGTGGACCGACGGCGTGGGCCCCGGCGTGCCCGCGAACCTCGCTGCGGTGGCGGGCGTGCAGGTGCTGATCGCCGCGATCGCCCTGTGGCTGGACGGGATGGGCTGCACCGAGCCCACGCTGGTCATCGTGATGGTGCTGGGCGTGCTGGTGACGGCCGTGCTCACCAACGGCCTGGCCTACGACGTGATCGCCACCATCCTCACCGTGCTGAGCTTCAACTATTTCCTGGTGCAGCCGCGCTTCACGCTGCGGGCCTGGGGGCCGTCCTACCCCGAGGTGTTCAGCGCGATGGTGGTGGTGGCGCTGTTGGCCAGCTACCTCGTGGCACAGCTGCGTGCCAACGCCCGTGCCTCTACCCAAGCGCAGTTGCAGGCCCAACGCGAGCAGCTGCGTGCCGACCTGCTGCGTTCGGTGAGCCACGACCTGCGCACGCCGCTCACCTCGATCTATGGCACGGCCGACGTGCTGCTGGAGGAGGGCGTGGACCTGCCCGACGCCACGCGGCGCAAGATGCTGGCGGACATCCGCGACGACGCCTCGTGGCTGTCGGCCACGGTGGAGAACCTCCTGGCGGTCACGCGGTTGGAAAACGCCGAGGTACAGCTCACCATCACGCCCGAGCTGGCGGACGACCTGGTGGAGGACGCCCTGCGTCACGCGCGCACGGGCGAGGGGCACCGGGTCGAGGTGCAGATGAGCGACCAGCCGCTGCTGGTGAACGTGGACGCGCGCCTGGTGGTGCAAGCGCTCGTGAACCTCGTGAACAACGCGTGCGACCACACGCCCGCTCCAGGCGTGGTGAGCGTGCGGGCCGAGCCCCGGGGCAATCGCGTGGCGTTCGTGGTGGCCGACGATGGCCCGGGCATCGCGCCCGAGGACCGCGCGCGCCTCTTCGAGCGCTTCTACACGGCGGGGGAGGGCGCGGCCGACCGGCGTCGGGGCGTGGGCCTGGGGCTTTCCGTGTGTCTGGCGGTCGCGCGGGCCCATGGCGGCGAGCTCACGCTGGAGGACGTCGAGCCGCACGGCAGCGCCTTCACCCTGCTGCTGCCCGCCCAAGAGCTGCCGGTCTAGGCCGCAGGGGCCCGAGGTATGGCGCCGCCGCGGTCAAGCGGCTAGACTGTGGCGCACGCAGGCAGAGGGAAAGGAAGCGCCATGCCGCTGGCCAAGCTCGAAGACCGTCCCGTGACCGTGCTCGTGGTGGAGGACGACGACGCGGTGCGCAACGTGGTGTGCGCGGCCCTGCAGGCGCATGGCTACGCGTACGGCGAGGCCACCGACGGCACGAGCGCCGTGGCGAGCGTCGCCTCCGCCGCCCCCGACATCATGCTGCTGGACTTGGGCCTGCCCGACATCGACGGCTGCCGCGTGATCGAGAAGGTGCGCACGTGGTCCACGGTGCCCATCATCGTGCTCTCGGCGCGCGCCGAGGACAGCGACAAGATAGAGGCGCTCGACGCGGGTGCCGACGACTACCTCACCAAGCCGTTCTCGGTCGGGGAGCTGATGGCCCGCCTACGCACGACCGAGCGCCACCTGAGCTACCAACAGGCCGGCCAGGCGCCCGAGACCTCGATCTTTGTGAACGGCGACCTGCGCATCGAC
>CACXFF010000109.1 GCA_902766805.1 uncultured Coriobacteriaceae bacterium
CCCTGGCGGTAAGGTCCTGCCGCCAGGCCCAGGACCTCCCAGGGCCGCCGGGCGAGGCTTGGGCGGAGTTTCCCACCTGAGAGTGGTGAGGTTCTGTGCCGGACTTGGCCCATTTGGCCCATTCGGGCGGAGAACCTTACCTGTGAGAGGTGAGGTTCTGGCTCGGCGGCGTCCGCGACAAAAAACGGATTGGCGCGCTACCGCCGCACCATCTCGCCAAAGGTCACGAGGCGCGTTGCCCATTTCCTGTGCCGGCTCGCGCTCTATGCCGACGGGCATGCGCCCTCCCGTGTCCGTTGCCTAAGTGCACTTTGGCAAAGTCGACTTTGGCAACGGCCAAGGCGGGGCGGACAGAGAATCTCGCCTGCGGGGGAGCGAGGCTCTCCGCTGGGAGCCGACTGCCATGAGGGCTTGGTGGCGTCGCTTGCCTGCGGCGGGAGGCGAGGTCCTGGCGCTGGGCGAGCGCTCAGCCCTCGTGCCTCCTGCCGTCGATCGGGATCGAGCCTTCGGGGAGCGTGGCGTCCTCGGGCACCAGCGCGAGCCCGTAGCCGCACTCGGCGGCGATGTCCGAGAGCACGGAGGGGGCAGGCTCGCTGCCCCGGTGCAGCATGCCCGAGACGTACGCGTCGGTCTTGCCCATGGCGAGCGCGACCCTCCCGCGACGCCCTCCGGCTGCTCGTCGCTGGGCTCGACGCCGCTCTCCGCTACGGGCTCCGCCCCCGTTCCTCGTGCCTGCTGCTTACGCTTGAGCATGCGGTGCAGGGCCATGCGCGTCCCAGGCGCCTCGGCGTACGTCGCAGCGGGACCGGCGTTGTGCGGCGACGGTTCACATCGACACGAAGGGTGGTGCCATCTACACGAAGGGCGCGCCACGTGGCGCTCCTGTGCGCTCGA
Organism: uncultured Coriobacteriaceae bacterium; assembly: GCA_902766805.1. Taxonomy (GTDB): domain Bacteria; phylum Actinomycetota; class Coriobacteriia; order Coriobacteriales; family Atopobiaceae; genus CACXFF01. The sequence continues at coordinate 895 of CACXFF010000109.1, forward strand.
CACCGTCATCGACGGGTGGCGTGTGGACGCGAGCGGCCGCTGGGTCGCGTAGCCGAGGCGCCCGTGCGGCTGGCGGAATAGCTCGCAGGGATGGCGGGACGCCTCCGCCCGCATGCCGTATAAGGGTGTAAGGCTATAACTCACTGGACGACGAAAGGTGCGCGCCATGAAGATAGAGGAGCTGACGCCCGAGCTGATGGAGAAGGCGAATAGGTGCGAGACCCGCGAGGAGCGCATGGCGTTCATCGAGGAGAACGGCATCGAGCTCAGCGACGAGCAGCTTGAAGGCATCGCGGGAGGCAAATCATCGCTTGACCGACCCGACGTCTGTGAGGAGAACCCCTTCGGGGGCCACAATTGGGAGCTCACGGGGCGCACGGCCCCGGGTGAGTGGTTCGGAGACCTGTGGCCGGACAAGGAGAAGCGCTGCACGTACTGCGGCAAGAGGAAGTGGTTCAAGTATTGATGACGACGGCCGCCCTCCCGTGGCATGCGGCGGGGCGGCCCCAACCGCCTCCGCTTGAGCCACCTCACCGCGACGCCGCCGTGCTCGCGCAGCTGCACCACGAGCTCGGAGCGGAACACGGCCTTGCTGCTGCCGACCCTGACGGTGCCTCTATCTGATGGTGGTTCAGTGTGTGTCCGCGTGGGCAGTATATTAGATGCGTGCATGAATTACCGAGAAAAGGACAGCCATGAAGTTCAAAGATTTGACTGAAGAGCAAAGGGCAGAGGTGAAGGCTTGCAAATCGCCCGATGAGATTCTCAAGCTCGCCAAAGACGAAGGTTTCGAGCTCTCTGACGAAGAGCTTGAAAACATGTCAGGTGGCGCTAGCTGGGGCGCTGCAACCACCACCTGCCCGGCTTGCGGCAACAAAGTGATTTTGCTTGACTATAGCGGCGAGATTGAATGCGAGACGTGCGGAGAGATCTTCACTCGTTAGCACATTGCGCCAGAGCCACGACGCTCGTAGAGGAGAAGAACGAGCCGATCCAGTCCGTCGCCTCGCCGCGATATCGTTCGGGGCGGAGCACGTACCTCCGTCACTAGCCGTCGTACAATTGCCGATAAGGGCAAGGCGAAGGAAGGCAAAGACGTGGAAGCCGTCATCCGTGAGTACATCGATCAGCACGAAGGCGACCGGCGAGAAGACCTCGTCGCCGTCTACCAGGCGATAAAAGCCGTGCTCCCCGACGAGGAGGAGCGCATCGGCTGGGGCATGCCCACATTCGGCGAGAACGTCATCCATTTCGCCGGCGCCAAGAGGCACGTCGGAATCTATCCAGGCCCCCAAGCGGTGGAGCACTACGCGAAGGTCCTGGATGACAAGAAATACAAGCACTCCAAGGGCGCCATCCAAATGCCGTATGGGAGAGTTGACCTCGCCCTCGTTGGCCAGATCGCCGAGTATTGCCGCGATCATAGGTGATCGAGGACAAGCAGACGAGGGGGTCGGATCACCCCCGGGCACGTCATCCATCTGCGGCCTTGGAGACGCGCTGCCCATCGCGTCGCGGCAACCCATGCTTCTTCTCTTCTTCGGACATACGGGCTCCTCTCCCTTCCGCGGCCGCTCACAGCGCCCGCAAGGCTCAGGACGCGCGGAGCCTTGATCTTTGGGGGGAGGCCCTGGGACGGCTCATCGCAACCGTCCCAGGGCCTCCGGAGGGAAGGGGACCGCCCGTGGACGGGCGCCCGATTAGCTCGGATTGGCAACACCCCATTTTTTCCTGCCACACCACAGGCAGCGCATCAAGACCTTGCCCGGCTTGTTCTTATCCTTGATGCCCATGCTGGACCATTCGTGATCAGTAGAGGGATTACGTGGGCAAAAGTCGGGAGTGCCAACCTCTGGACTGGGGTAAGGAGTGGAAGGAGGAGCCCCACCCGCAATGCCCTCCAGCTGCCCGCCGGTCAGCTCGATGCCGTTCTCCTCCAGGAACGCATTGCGCTCCTCGTCCGTCTCGAACCTCTCGACCTCCTCGATCATCTCCGGCGTCATGTCCTCGAACTTCATGGCACACCCCTTTCGTCGTTGTCATGTGCCTACACATGTTTATACGTCATGTGGGCGGATGCATCCCATGCTCTTTCGGTGTCCGTCGCATTGTGGCCATGGGTCCAGTTGACGCGGTAGGCGGTCGCTCATGGTCCGCACCTAGTTAGGAGCCACGGCTCTGCCTGGCTCGCGCGCAGGAGACGGGAATGCCTGGGACGGGCGGCGCCGAAGGGCCGTCCGTCTGCCTTTACTAGAGCCGGTGGTTCGACGTGGTCGCATGCCGCTACGAGAAGGAGGGGCCGAACACCATGATCCTCACGAGCAACGCGGTGCCCAGCGACCGGAAGGGGTTCTTCACCGGCGACGACACGCTGCTCTGCACGCTCGACCGCATCTTCGACAAGGCGTCGGTCTTCATGATGCGCGGCCCGAGCTACAGGGGGAGGGGCCTGGGCACGCACTCGGTGGAGTCCGTCCCGCAGGCCACGAGATTACGAATCTTCTCGTCTCACGCCGATGACGATGTGATGGCGGTCGGTTTCCCGCGTTCGTATGGTTTGCAGCGAGAAGGAGGCGGCGGTCCCGTTCGCTTCCTTGCTGAACGTCAGGGCTAGGGGCTCGTCCTGCTCGGCCAGACGAATCAGGTTTGCCTTGCTGGTTGCCTCCCTGACCTTCTGGGCGTCAGCCTCGCCAAGCTCCTCCAGCAGCCTCGCCCTCGCCTCTGCGAAGAAGTCCGTTCCGGCGGGACGTATCTCCAGGTCGCCGTTCTTGCCCATGTGGAACTCAAGGTAGAAGGCCGTCACGACGTCCACATAGAAGATGCTCTCGAAGTCGCCGGTGAGCGCGTTGGAGATGCTCATGTAGGTCCGCTTGGCCTCCGGCGTGACCTCGACCTTCATCGAGGCTCGCTCGACGATGAAGCGGTCGAACTCCTCGTGGGGCAGCGGCCTAGAGAAGTAGTAGCCTTGGACGTAGTCGCAGCCCATGGCCTTCAGAACCATGTACTGCTCCTCGGTCTCCACGCCCTCGGCCACGACCGGCACGTGCAGGTAGTCCGCGATGTCTATGATCAGCTCGATCATGCGCACGTCCCTCGTCTCCCCGAAGGCGTTGCGGATGAAGCTCATGTCGAGCTTGAGCGCGTCGATGGGGAGGCGCGACAGCATGCCCAAAGACGAGTATCCCGTTCCGAAGTCGTCCATCTCGATGCGGAAGCCCATGCCCATGCCGCGCAGCTCTTTGGCGGTGCTGATGACCTGGTCCGAGTCGCCGGTGTAGGCGGACTCGGTGATCTCCAGCATCAGGTCGTCCGCGCTGAGCCCGTAGCTCCTGAGGATGTCCTCGAAGATGTTCTTGAGGTTGGGCGTCAGCATGTCGATGCGGGAGACGTTCACGGACACTGGGACGGAGAGCCCGAAGCGGTCCTTCCACTCGCTGATCCTCGCCGCCGACTCGCGCCACACGAACTGGTCGAGGTCCAGTATGAGGCCGTTGTCCTCGAGCAGCGGGATGAACACGCCGGGACTGATGAGCCCGAGCTCCGGGTGGTCCCAGCGCACCAGGGCCTCCGCGCTGGCCAAGACGGGGCTTTCGGGACGGATGTCGAACTTCGGCTGGAAGAACACCGTGAAGCGGCCGCTATCGAGGGAGGGCCTGAAGTCCTCCAGCAGGCGCTCGCGGAACAGCTCGGACTCGTGCATCTTGGTGTCGTAGATCCCAATCGCCTTGTGGTGGCCGTTCCTCGCGGCGTTCGCGGCGGTCTTCGCGCGGTCGAAGCGGCGGTCGATCTGGAGGGACTTGTCGACCTCGGAGTACACGCCCATGCGCAGGCGGACGCGCTGCTTGGAAACGTCCTCGTCCACGAGGCCCTCGGACGCCTTCTCAAAGAGGCTCTCGTAGTCTTCGTTGTGCGGGCAGTAGATGAGGAAGACGTCCGCCTGACGACGGCAGCACACGCCGCCGATCTCGCGGGATATCTGGCGGACGCGCTGTCCGATGCGGGAAAGCACGCTGTCTCCGTACTGCTTGCCGTAGCGCTCGTTCAGCATGTGGAAGTTGTTGACGTCCAGCACGATGGCGTCCATGGGCGTGTCACCGAAGTGTTGGTCGTACATCCGCGCGTAGCGCAGGAAGTAGTCGAGGTTAAACAGGCCAGTCAGGCTGTCGCGCTCGGTGGACTGGATGATGTTGCGCTTCTCGCTGAGCTCGATGCAGCGGTTGACGCGAATCTGCACGATCTCGGCGGAGGGGTACGGCTTGGGGATGAAGTCGATGGCGCCGACCTTGAGGCAGTCCACCTCGGCGCTCTGGTCGGCCGTCATGACGATGACCGGTATTCCGCTGAGCTCTTCCTCCTCCTTCATCACCTTGAGCACTTCCATGCCGCCCATCTGCGGCATCTGCAGGTCCAGAAGCACCATGGCCAGCTCGTCCTTGTGGGTCTTCACCTGCTCCAGCGCCTCGATTCCGTCCGAGGCATAGATGACGCTGTAGGTGTCCTCCAGCATGCTTCCCAGGATCATCTGGTTCAGCTGCTCGTCCTCGACGATGAGCACGTGGCGCTTGAGGTGCAGGATCTGCGCGTCCTCGTCATCCGGGAACAGGGATGCCGCTTCCTCCTCCGCGTCCTCCCGCGTAACGGCGCCCATGCCCTTGAGGAGCCTCTTCTCCTCGTACATCAGGTTGTCCGCGCGCTCGAACACGTCGTGGAAGCTGCTGTCCTCGCCGGGCCGGTAGTCCGACAGGCCGCCGGAGACGACGACCTCTTTTGTGCGTATGTGCACCACGGAGCGGTCGTGCAGCGCCAGGACCAGCTCGTTGCGGATGAGGTAGTCGCGGCCGTGGAGGATGACGACGAACTCGTCCCCGCCGGTGCGGTAGACCGGGCTGTGCTGGAAGATGTCGCAGATCATCTTGCTCGCGCTCTGGATGTATTCGTCACCCGCCTTGTGGCCCAGCGTGTCGTTGATGACCTTCAGGCCGTTCACGTCGCAGACGACGATGGCGAAGCCCTCGGCCACCCTCTCCCCTATGGACGCGTCGAGCTCCTTCTGCTGCAGGAGGAAGGCATGCTTGCTCTTCACGCCCGTCAGCGGGTCGGTGAGTGCGATGTTCTTCGCCTCGTCGCGCTCCTCCTGCGCCTTCTTCTCCCACCGCTGCATGTACGTGTAGTTCACGAACATGACGATGAGGGACACGCCGAACAGGCCAACGATCACGAAGATGCTGGTGTTGTCGGCCTCGTGGAGCTGTGCGAGCTTTGCCGCGAGGAACTCGTCTTGGTCTTGCCGCAGGACCTCGGCGCTCGCCGTGCCATCCATGTAGCCGTGAATCTCGGAGATGATGGCTTTCTCTCGGCTC
>CACXFF010000110.1 GCA_902766805.1 uncultured Coriobacteriaceae bacterium
CCCGCCCTTTGCAAGGGCCGCGGGGGGCCTCCACAGATCCTACACAAACGGGGCCGGCCGGCACGCGGGTCGGGGCGTGTCAGCTCGGCTCTCACACAACATATGCGCTTGCGCTGTGGACAGTCTATCCCATGCCCGTCGACGTCAAACGCGGGCTCGGCCCATCCTCATCAGCTCGTAACGAAGCTACGCCGCGGGACCTACCTACAACAGGTGGCGCCCTGGTGTCGTGATCTCATGCGATGGGAGCGCAGGCACCGGGGCGACGGGGACCTTGTTGGCGCAGGGCAGAACGCTTCGGGACGATAGCTAGTCGTTGCTGGCGACGATGTCGCAGCCGTAGCGCAGCAGGGCGTCGCGCTCCTCGGTCGTGGGCGCTTCCGCGTAGACGCGCATGACCATGTCGTTGCCCGAGGGGCGGATGAGCACCCAGGAGTCATCGTCCAGCGTGATGCGCAGGCCGTCGGCATGGTCGATCGCCACGGGGCGCCGTCCCACCACGTTGATGGGGTTGATGCCCGGCAGCATGTTGTTCAGCACCTCTATGGTGACGGGGTCCACCGCCACGTCGCGGCGCGCGTAGAGCATGCGCCCCAGGGCGTCTTCCTCGAGCGCCACGAGCTGCGCCAACGTCTTGCCCTCACGCGCCATGTATTCCGTGAGCAGCGCGAGCACCACGAAGGGATCGCGCTCGTTCATGTGGGCGGGGACGCCGATCGCGCCGGATTCCTCGCCACCTATCAGCACGTCGCCACGGGCCATCTCTCCCCAGATCCAGCTATAGCCCGTGGGCACCACCGCCAGCGGAAGTCCCAGACGACGCGTCTGACGCTGGATGAGGGCCGATCCTGCCGAAGAGGTGACGACCCTGCCGCGCATTCCCCTGTTCATCACCAGATGCTCCATGAGCAAGGTCATGAGCATGTTGGGGCTCACGAACTGTCCCAGCCCGCACACCGCAGAGAGGCGGTCCGCGTCACCGTCGAGCAGGAAACCCGCGACGGCCTGCTCTGTGCTCGTAGCCACCGCGCACTCCATGGAACGCGTGGGGATGGGGTCGGGGGCGCTCCCGCCCAAGTACGGATCGGGCTCGGCATGCAGCTCACGCACCTCGGCACCCAGCTGCTCGAGCATGCGCGCAGCGTAGCCTTGGCCCGACCCATAGAGCGCGTCCACCACGATGACGGGGTGCGCCTCGCGAATCATTTGGCTGTCCACGAACGATTGGACGGCCTGCAGGTGTCCGTCCACGAAGTCGCACACCTCATAGTCGCCGAAGGTCTCGGGCGTCTTCCAACCTATCTGCTTCAGGATGCGCCGCGACAAAGACCCGCCGTCTGGCGCGCCTTCGGCGTCTCGAAGCTTGATGCCCAGGTAGGAAGCGCGCCGATGGCCTCCTGTGATCATCAGGCCACCCGCGGTCATGGGGTCGTGAGCGACAGCCCAAGAAAGGCTGGGCGTGGGACATGCCCGGTCCGAGACCTTGGCACGCAGCCCATGGGCAGAGAGGACACCCGCGACAAGCTGCGCCGACTCAGCGGCGTTGTCACGCGTGTCATACCCTATGTAGATGGTCGCGCCCGGCGCGCTGCCCTGCCAGTGCCTGGCGGCAGCGTCGGCAAAACGCAGGAGGGAGTCCCGCGTGAAGCCTTTGCCTTGGAGCGCGCACCAGCCGTCTTCGCCGAAGCTTATCCTGGCCATCGTCGTTCCTTGACCCGTCTTGTGAGAGGTGGTTGGTCGTGCGGTCTAGCCCAGCAGCGTGCGCAGGACCTCGGCAGCTTCGCTTCCCAGCTCTTCGAGGAAAGCGGCGCGCGTCGCTTCGTCGGCGGTGAGCGCCATGCGCGCGTTCGTCGCAGCCCATGCCGCAGGCGTGCCGGTGTCGCAGCCCTCCTCGATGTCCACCACCAGGGCGTACATGTCCTCTTCGGCCAACAGGCGCACCATGGCATCGGTGAGCTGGATCTCGCCGCCCGCGCCCGTGCCCTGCGTCGCCAGCAGCTCCATCACGCGCGGGGTGAGCAGGTAGCGGCCCACGATGAACAGGTGGCTCGGCGCGTCTTCCACGGCCGGCTTCTCCACCATCGCGTCAAGCTTCCACACGGCGCCGACCGACTCGGGGTCCTCGGGCACGCCGCCGTCCAAGCTGCCGATGCAGCTGCCGCCCACGATGCCGTAGCGGCTGACCTGGTCCTCCGGGACGCGCGCGACCGCGATAACGCTCGCGCCGTCGTGCTCCTGCGAGACCTGCGCCATCTTGACGCACATCTGGCGCTCAGGAACGAAATAGTCGCCCAACAGGACGAAGAACGGCTCACCATCGATGCACGGCGCACCCTGGAGCACCGCGTGGCCCAAGCCCTTGGGATCGTCCTGGTAGACGTAGCTCACGGGCAGCTCGCCTGCATAGTGAACCGCGTCGGCCAGGGCATCCTTGCCCTTGTCGCGCAGCATGGCCTCAAACTCCGGCGCGGGCGAGAAGTACTCCTCGATCTGGGGCTTGTCGTGCGAGTTGACGATGACCACGCCGTCCACGGATGCGGGCTCGAGGGCCTCTTCGATCACATACTGCAGCACGGGCTTGTCCAGGACGGGAAGCAGCTCCTTGGGGTTGGTCTTGGTAGCCGGGAGAAAACGCGTTCCAAGTCCGGCGGCAGGAATGATGGCCTTCATGAGTGCGGTCCCTTTCGTTCGGGTGTAGTTGAAGTGGGCGGGACGTCTGCCTGTGGCGCGATGACGCTCTCGACACAAGCAGACGCACCAGAGCAGGAGCCTTCCCGCTCTGGACCGTTGCCGACTGGCGCGCCGGCCCTCTTACCGTATGAAAAGGTACCCACGCGACACGCGAGCATTCGCCGAAGCGCCGACTGGACGGGCGAACGGTTTGGCGCTTGTGGGATTTGTGGAGGAACCCAAGGCGTCGCCCCCCATCAAATCCCAGCGCATAGGCTGCATCAAAAAACGTACACACCGAATCCTGCGGCTGTGGGCGTGGATTGGAGTCGCCCGATGGCCGCCAAGGACCCTCTATGCGCGGCGGAAGGCGTAGTCGGCGATTGCGGCTTGGGCCTGCGCGGGCACGTCGTGGGGATAGACCGTCTCGTCGGGGAGCTGACCCGTGCTGCCCTCCGACCGGTAGGCCTGCACGCGCCATGCGGGAACGCCCAGCTCAGCGAGCTGCAGCGCGATGGCCGTGAGGTCGTCGGGCGTCAGGAGGCTCGGGTGCCACGTGGTGCGCGCCTCCATGGGCAGGCCCGCGTCCAGGACCATCTGCAGCGATGTGCGCGCCGCGACGCCGCTGTCGGGTGCATGCGTGATGTCGTCATAGCGGTCCCAGGGCGCCTTGACGTCGAAGCCCACCCACGAGAGCTCGGGCAGAACCTGCCGCAGGCGCTCGGGATAGGCGCCCGCCGTGTGCAGCGCCACCTCGAAGCCCAACTCGCGCACCTGCCCCATCGCATGCCCAAGCCCTGGCTGCGCGAGCGGCTCGCCACCCGAGAACACCACGCCGTCGAGCAGGCCGCGGCGCCCCTCCAGGAAGCGCAGCAGGTCGGCAAGGTCATACTGCGCGGCGGCTTCGGTCCACAGCCCGTGGTTGTGACAGTAGGGGCAACGCCAGGGGCAGCCCGCAAGCCAAGCCACCGCAGCCAGCTGTCCCGGCCAATCCACCGTGGTGAACGGGGTGATCCCGCCAATGCGAATGTCGTCGTGCGCGCTCATGACCCTCCTTTGGCCGCAGGTGGCGAGCTTGTACCTGATACAAGCTCGCCACCAGCATAGAAGAACGGCCGATGGCATGCGCCACCGGCCGTCCGAGTCGGCAGAAGCTGCTGCGGTTTAGCTCACGTGGTCGCAGCGCAGGTTGGGCTCCACGAACTCGACGCGCTCGTGATACTCGCCCTTCTTGCCGGTGTTGAAGAAGGCGACCGGACGGTAGTAGCCCATCACACGGGTCCAGACCTCGCAGGCCTGGCGCTCATCGTTGGAGATCTCCACGCCGTCCACCACCACGCCGTTGCTGGCGAGCTCATCCTTGTTGACCATGGGGTCATCCTTTCCTCGGGCTGCGTTTGTGTGTCGTGCAGCCGCTATTGTGCCATATGTCGTATCCGATGTGGTACGAGACCACAAGATTTGGTGCCAAAGGGTAGAACGTCCCGCGACGCTAGCCAGCCTTGCGGGCTGCGCGCTCGGCACGGGCCTTCTTCGTGGCGGCGATCTCTTCGTCGCAGATCGGGCAGTAGTGGTGCTCGCCCGCGATGTAGCCGTGCTTGGGGCAGATGGAGAACGTGGGCGTCACCGTGATGTAGGGCAGGCGGAAGCTCTCCAGCGAACGCTTGACCAGCTGCTTGCACGCCTCGGCCGAGCTCACGCGCTCGCCCATGTACAAGTGCAGGACCGTGCCGCCCGTGTACTTCTTCTGGAGCTCCTCCTGCTCGGAGAGGGCCTGGAAGGGATCGGTGGTGTAGCCCACGGGCAGCTGCGAGCTGTTCGTGTAGTAGGGCTCGGCGGCGGTGCCGGCCTGCAGGATGTCGGGGTAGCGCTTGCGGTCCTCGCGGGCGAAGCGGTACGTGGTGCCCTCGGCGGGCGTGGCCTCGAGGTTGTACAGGTGGCCCGTCTCCTCCTGGAACTGCACCATACGCGCACGGATGTGATCGAGCACGCGCACCGCCATGGCGTGGCCCCACTCGTCGGTGATGTCATGGGCGTCCAGCGTGAAGTTGCGGATCATCTCGTTGACGCCGTTGACGCCGATGGTGGAGAAGTGGTTGCGCAGCGTGCCGAGGTAGCGGCGCGTGTAGGGGAACAGGCCCGTGTCGATGAGGCGCTGCACCTCCTTGCGCTTGAGCTCGAGCGAGGTCTTGGCCAGCTGCATGAGGTGGTCGAGCTCCTCGATGAGGGCAGCCTCGTCGCCGCGGTGCTTGTAGCCCAGGCGCGCCATGTTGATGGTCACGACGCCCAGCGAGCCGGTCTGCTCGGCCGAGCCAAAGAGGCCGTTGCCACGCTTGAGCAGCTCGCGCAGGTCCAGCTGCAGGCGGCAGCACATGGAGCGGACCATGTGGGGCTCGAGCTCGGAGTTCACGAAGTTCTGGAAGTAGGGCAGGCCGTACTTGGCCGTCATCTCGAAGAGGCGCTCGGCGTTCTCGGACTCCCAGGGGAAGTCGGGCGTGATGTTGTAGGTGGGGATGGGGAACGTGAAGACGCGGCCCTTGGCGTCGCCCTCGGTCATGACCTCCATGAAGGCGCGGTTGATCATGTCCATCTCGGGCTGCAGCTCGCCGTAGGTGAAGTCCACCGGCTCACCGCCGACCAGCGGCACGTCGTCACGGATGTCCTCGGGGCACACCCAGTCGAAGGTGAGGTTGGAGAAGGGCGTCTGCGTACCCCAGCGCGACGGGACGTTCATGTTGTAGATGAAGCCCTGCATCTCCTGCTTGACCTCCTCGTAGCTGAGGTTGTCAACGCGGACGAAGGGCGCGAGGTAGGTGTCGGCCGACGAGAACGCCTGGGCACCAGCCCATTCGTTCTGCAGGGTGCCCAAGAAGTTGACCATCTGGCCCATGGCGGTGCCGAGGTGTTTGGGCGGTGCGGACTCCACCTTGGACGGGACGCCGTTGAAGCCCTCGTTGAGCAGGGTGCGCAGCGACCAACCGGCGCAGTAGCCAGAGAGCATGTCCAGGTCGTGGATGTGGTAGGAGCCGTTGCGGTGCGCCTCGCCGACCTCAGGCGGGTAGACGTGGGAGAGCCAGTAGTTGGCAATGACCTTGCCCGAGACGTTGAGGATGAGGCCACCCAGGGAGTAGCCTTGGTTGGCGTTGGCGTTCACGCGCCAGTCCGCACGGGAGAGGTACTCGTTGACCGAGCTGGTGACGTCCACATAGGTCTCGCGGTCGCGGCGCGTCTGGTGACGCTTCTCGCGGTAGACGATGTAGGCGCGTGCGGTCTCGAAGTGGTTGGCCGAGACGAGCGTCTGCTCCACGATGTCCTGGATCTCCTCGATCGTGGGCGTGGCGCCGTTGAAGCGATAGGCGATGACCTTGCAGGCCTGGCCGGAGAGGATGATCGCCTCGTCGGGGCCAAACTCGCCCGTCGCGGCGCCAGCCTTCTCGATGGCCGCGGTGATCTTGCTCTGGTCGAAATCCGAAAGCGTGCCGTCACGCTTGACGATGGTACTGGGGAATTGCGTGGGTGCCATCTGGGCGGTCCTCCTTGGGTGGTGAGAAGCCTGATAGGCGCGGCTCGCACGCACGGGGGCGCGAGCGCGGCTTCTACCATATCTTGTGGTTGGCGCCTGAGCAAGCGGTAAGGGTTGTGTGTCACGGTTGTGAACATACAGGTAGATGCGCTATGCGATTTTCGCCATGCCAACGAAGCGCAGGTAGGGAAAGTGTCCGTAAAACTGCTAAACCATGGGGAAAATACCCCCACCGAAAGAGGAAAAATCCACAAGCCTTCAGGGCCGACTTGTGATAAGGTGCCCGCCGACCGGAGGGCTGCGCGCATGGCGCGGGTTTGTTACCGGGAAGCCTTCGGCTCTACGGTAACAAGCGCGCGCCATGCAGAGAGCGCGGGAAAGGGACGTCGCCCTTTCCCGCGCGCAGGTGCGGAGTAGAAGATGGATGGACCTACGATGGCCCGCGTACCAGGCCTCCCTTTGCCTGGCGGGCTGGACTACTGGACCCAGGCGCCATTGGCATCCACGCGGTAGCCGTCCGGGGTGGTGGTGCCTGCGAGCATGTGACCGTCGTCAGCGCAGTAGTACCACACGCCGTTGCTCATGACCCAACCGGTCTGCATGGCGCCCGACCCGCTCAGGAAGTACCAGAGCCCGCCGGCCTGCTGCCAACCCGTGAGCATCGCGCCCGAGGATCCCAGCAGGTACCACACGCCACCGTCCTGGACCCAACCGGTCCGCATGGCGCCCGAGGAGCCCAAGTAGTACCAGGTGCTGCCGTCTTGGACCCAACCCGTAGCCATGGCGCCACTCGCGGCGAGGTAGTACCAGGCGCCGCCGTCCTGGACCCAACCGGTCTGCATCGTGCCCTGGGCGTCGAAGAAGTACCACACGCCGTTGACCTGCTGCCAACCCGTGGCCGTCGTGCCGTCGGCGAGGGTGTAGGTCCAAGAGCTGCCGGACTGCTGCCAACCGCTTTGGCTGGACTGACCGGGC
>CACXFF010000111.1 GCA_902766805.1 uncultured Coriobacteriaceae bacterium
CCTCTGAGGTAGCGCGTCCGTTGTTACTCCAGAGCCGAAGGCTTCCGGGTAACAACGAGCGCCGGGGCGCGCGATACCGAGCCCAGTCGCAGAAGGCCAGTTGTTACCCCCGAGCCGTAGGCTTCCGGGTAACAACGGACGCCCTGAGCAAGTTTGACCGTGCGAGGAAGGCCCGCCCTACGCCTGCTTGCGCGTGGGAAGCACGCGATCGTAGAGCTTGGTGAGCGGGCCCACCACCAGCGTGTCCACGAGCGCCGCGAGGGCGAGCGACACCACGAACGTCGCTCCCCACAGCAGCGCGCAGCGCGCGATCGACAGGCCGCCGTCCAGCGCTGGCATCAGGCCGGCTAGGCTGTTCATGACCAGCATGTGGCACAGGTACACGCCGAACGAGTGCTTGGCGACGAACGAAACGGCGGCGCGCGGCGTCCATTCCCGTGCGACGTCGAGTACGATGACGAACAGACTGATCGCGAGCACGACGAAGAACGGGCAGTTGTCGTAGAGCTGCGCGGTCCAGCCGGCCATTCCCAAGCCCACGCACGCCATCCAGCTCACGAGGGCGCCGACGAGCGCAAACGCGCGCGTGCGTCCGGCGAGCGCCTCGCGCGGCAGCACGCTCGGCCCCAGGCAGTACACAAAGAACGCCACGCCCCAAGGCAGCGCCCAGCCTATGGCGACGCCCGTGTTGGCGCTCAGGTACGAGAACCCGGCGAAAAGCAGGCCCAGCACGGCGAAGGCTCGCAGCTCGTGCGGCCGTTCGCGCAGGTTGCAGAAGGTTCGGGCCACGAAGGGCGTGACCAGCAAGAACCCAAAGAGCGAGTACACGAACCAATAGTGTCCCTGCGCGAAGGTCCCGAGCACGTTGGTCACATACACGCGGCCCGCGTGCAGCACGCTCGTGGGCTCACCGCGCAGGCCCCACAGCGTGTCGATGAGCATGTAGACGAGCGCCGGGAGCACAATCCCGCGCACCTTGCGCAGGTAAAAGCGGCCAATGCCCTCGTCGTCAACGGGTCGCAGGTTGAGCACGCCGCTCATGGCAAAGAACAAGAAGTTGGCCGTGAAGAACAGCGGCTTGCACACGGCGTCCCACAGGGCTGCTCCCTCCCAGCTTCGGTCGAGCGCCATGAGGCTATGCACCGCGATCACCATGAGCATGGCGAGGCAACGCAGGACGTCGTAGTGATAGAGGCGCGCTGGCTGAGCGCTGTGGCGTGGGCTCATGCTTCTCCCTTCGACTGGCGCCCTATTCTACGGCCAGACCCGCTTGCCGTGCGAGCGACGGCCGCCGCCCTCCATCACCGCCGCCGCCCACCGCCGTCCGCCCTCCATCACCGCCGCCGCCCGCCGCCGCCGTCCGCCACTGGTACGCCCGCCGCCACCGTCCACCACCGCCGTTCGACGCAGCTCGGGTCCCTCGCGCCGCAAACGGTTACGCTGGGCGAATCCCTCCCGTGTCCGCAAAACGTCACGGATACACTTACCCTCGACTTATTCCGCGCTCCCGGCCTGTGCAACAAGGCGGGTGGTGCGTGCATAGCGCCACAGCGCTCACGAGCGCTCAAGAGAGGAGAGACGATGGCCTACCACATGAATGACTACCTGGTCACCGATGCCGATCGCTTCGTGATGGGCAAGGGCGAGTGGTATAAGAGCTACGAGAAGCTCGGCGCTCACCCGTGTGAGGTGTTTGGCGAGCAGGGCTACTTCTTCCAGGTGTGGGCCCCCAAGGTCGAGTCGGTCCACGTCATCGGCGACTTCAACGGTTGGGACGAGCAGGCCGATCTGCTCAACCCCACCACCGCGTCGGGTGACATTTGGCAGGGCTTCGTGCGCGGCGCCAAAGAAGGCGACTGCTACAAGTACCTCATCACGACCAAGGACGGCGAGAAGCTCTACAAGGCCGACCCCTATGGCTACTGGTGCCAGGTCCCGCCCGAGACCGCTTCGCGCCTGTACGACCTCGAGGGCTACAAGTGGAAAGACGGCCGCTACATGGCCAACCGCAAGCGCTCCCACCACATGGAGAAGCCGCTCAACATCTACGAGGTGCACCTGGCGTCTTGGCGTCGTCACGCGGACGGCCTAGAGGGCAACGGCAGCCGTCCTGCCGACGGCGTGGAGGCCGGCGGCTCCTTCTACACCTATGACGAGCTTTCCGAGGAGCTCGTGAACTACGTGAAGGACATGGGCTACTCCCACATCGAGGTCCTGCCCGTGATGGAGCACCCGTTCGACGGCTCTTGGGGCTATCAGGTCACGGGTTACTACGCGCCCACCAGCCGCTACGGCAACCCCAAGCAGTTCATGCACTTCGTCGACGCGTGCCACGCTGCGGGCATCGGCGTGATCCTGGACTGGGTCCCCGGCGGCTTCTGCGCCGACGCGCACGGCCTGGCGAGCTTCAACGGCTCGATGCTCTTCGAGAAGGAGATCCACCCCGACTGGGGTACCTACAAGTTCGACCTGACCAGCGGCGAGGTGCGCAGCTTCTTGGCGTCCAACGCGCTGTACTGGATCGACACCTACCACGCCGACGGCCTGCGCATGGACGGCGTGACCTCCATCCTGTACCTGAACTTCGGCGTTGACGATCCGTCCAAGAAGAAGTTCAACGAGAAGGGCACCGAGGAAGACCTCGACGCCATCCGTTTCGTCCAGCAGGTCAACAGCACCGTGGCCGACTACCACCCCGACGCGATGATGATCGCCGAGGAGTCCACCGCATGGCCGCTCGTGACCTATCCTCCCAAGGAGGGCGGCCTGGGCTTCCACTACAAGTGGGACATGGGCTGGATGAACGACACCCTGCACTACCAGCAGACCGACTTCCCCTGGCGTCCGGGCAACCACAAGCTGCTCACGTTCTCGATCATGTACAGCTTCAACGAGAACTTCATCCTGCCGCTGTCCCACGACGAGGTCGTGCACGGCAAGTGCTCGCTCATCGGCCGCATGCCGGGCGACTATTGGCGCCAGTTCGCGGGCCTGCGCGCCCTGGCCTTCTACCAGATCACGCACCCGGGCGGCAAGCTCAACTTCATGGGCAACGAGATTGGCCAGTTCATCGAGTGGCGCTACTAC
>CACXFF010000112.1 GCA_902766805.1 uncultured Coriobacteriaceae bacterium
CGCTCGGCGGCGCTGCCTTCGGCTTCGATCGCGCGGCGGAACTGCGTCTCGTAGAGCTCGCGGTACACGCCGTTGGCCGCCAGCAGCTCCTCGTGCGTGCCCGCTTCGGCGATCACGCCGTCCTTGACCACGAGGATCTGATCGGCCTTGAGGATCGTGGAGAGCCGGTGCGCGATCACGATGCTCGTGCGTCCCACCATCAGCTGGTCGAGCGCGTCCTGGATCGCCGCCTCCGAAATGGAGTCGAGCGCCGACGTCGCCTCGTCCAGAATGAGTACCTTGGGGTCCTTGAGCACCACGCGCGCCAACGAAATGCGCTGCTTCTCGCCTCCCGAGAGCTTGAGGCCGCGGTTGCCGACCTCGCTGTCGTAACCCTTCTCCTGCGCGGCGATGAAATCGTGGATGTTGGCCACGCGGCAGGCGGCCTCGAGCTCCTCCTGCGTGGCGTCGGCTTTGGCGTAGAGCAGGTTGTCGCGGATGGTCCCGTTGAACAGGTAGGTCTCCTGGCTCACGAGGCCAATCTCGCTGCGCAGGTAGGCGAGGTCGAAGTCACGCACGTCCACGTTGGCCACCCGCACGGCACCCGCGCTCACGTCGTAGAGGCGCGGGATGAGGTTGACGAGCGTGGACTTGCCCGAGCCGCTGGGTCCCACGATCGCGTACATCTTGCCGCCGGGCACGGTGAAGCTCGCGTCGCGGAGCACGAGCTTGCCGGACTCGTAGCCAAAGGCCACATGGTCGTAGACGATGCTGGCCTGTGCGCAGTCGGGGCGCGCGCCGTCGGGCGGGGAAACGATGGGGTTGGTGCGGTCCAGGTAGTCGAAGATGCGCGTGAAGAGCGCGAGCGAGCGCGTGAAGCCCACCTGGAGCGAGAGCAGCGACTCGACCGGGCGGTACAGGCGATTGACCAGGCTGACGGTCGCGGTGATCGTGCCCACGCTGAGGCTGGGGTCGAGGTGGCGGATGATGAGGTAGCCGCCCGCAAAGTAGATGAGCAGCGGTCCTAGCTGCGAGAACATGCCCATGGCCACGCGGAAGAACGCGCCCGAGCGCTCCTCGCGCATCGACAGGTCGCGCAGCTCGGCGTTCACGTGCACGAAGCGCTCGTACTCGTCTTGCTCGCGGGTGAACATCTTGGTGAGCAGGCTGCCGCTGACGGACAGCGTCTCGTTCACCAGCTGGTTCATCTCGTCGTTTTTGGCCTGGGCTTCCTGCACGAGCCGCAGGCGCACGCGACCAACGCTGCGCGTGGGCAGGATGAGCAGCGGCAAGACCGCCAAACCCACGAGCGCGAGCTGCCAGCTCATGGTGAAGAGCGCCACGAGGGTCGTGACCACGGTGGCCACGTTGGACACGACGCTGGAGAGCGTGCCTGAGATCACGCTGCTCACGCCCGAGATGTCGGTGTTCATGCGCGTGACGATGTCGCCCTGCTTCTCGGTGGTGAAGAACGCGTGCGGCATCCGCTGCAGATGGGCGTACATCTCGTTTTTCATGTCGAAGATGATGCGCTGCGAGATCCAGGAGTTGATGTAGTTCTCGGCCACGCCGATGAGTTGGCTCGCGAGCATGGCGCCCAAGGCCATGAGCAGCAGCTGGACGAGGAAGCCCAGGTCGTCGCCCACGAGTGCTTCGTCCACGATGCGCCCGGTGATGATCGCGGGCAGCAGGCCCACCACGGCCGACACGAGGATCGCAGCGAATACCAGCAGGAACTGCGGCCAATACGGCACGAGGTAGCTCGCGATGCGCCGCAGGAGCTCGGGCGTGACCTGCGGGAGGTTGGCCTTCTCTTCGTCGGTGAGGTAGTTGCGCGCGCCGCGCATTCCGCCGCCGGGCATCGGTCCTGGCATGGTTGCTCCCTCAGGTCGTTGCGGGCCTTATCCGCCTAGCATACGCCTTCGCTACCGCGCGGTTCTCCCACATCGGCCACCCGCGCGGCCCGTGGGCGTGAACCCTTCTCCTGCCAAATTGAACTTTGTGGGCGCTCTGGCTTGCGAGTTCAATTTGTTGTGCTAGTATGGCTGCCAGAAATTGAACCGAGAATTGAACCACGGAGGACGCCACGATGCAGGACAGCTTCGCCGAACATCTCCGCCAAGCGATGGAGCAGCGTGGCATGAAGCAGGTAGACCTGCTGCGCGAGGCACAGGAGCAGGGCGTCAAGCTGGGGAAATCCCAACTCTCCCAGTACCTGAGCGGCAAGACCCAGCCGCGTGCCGGCCAGCTTGCGGCCCTGGCGCAGATCCTCGGCGTGGCGCCGGACTGGTTGGCTGCCCAGTCCGAGGCGTGCGCGGAGTCAGCACAACCCGATGAGGCGGCCCACATTGAGCCAAGCTCTAGCGCCAGAATTGAACCAAGTCTCAGCACCCAAATTGAACCTCAGCCCACGGACCAAGCCAACCCGGGCCCAGAAGTTCAATTTGGCTTCGAGCCCGCGGTGCACGGGACCCAAAGCCCCGACGACGCGGCCGGGCCTCCTTCCGCAGTCCCGCGCGAGCCAGCTCCCAACCCGCCTGGCGCACGAGCTAGCTCGGCCGCTTCGGCGGCCAACGCCCCTTCGTCCGTCCCGCACAGCCCATCCGTTCAGCACAGCCCACGCCCCCAGGAGGTCCCCATGCGCACCTTTGACAAGTCTTCCAAGCTCGACCACGTGTCCTACGACGTGCGCGGACCCGCGCTGGACGCGGCCATGCGCATGGAAGAGGACGGCATGAACATCCTCAAGCTCAACATCGGCAACCCGGCGCCCTTTGGCTTCCGCACGCCCGACGAGGTCGTCATCGACTTGGCCACGCAGCTGCGCGAGACCGAGGGCTATTCCGACAGCCGCGGCCTGTGGAGCGCGCGCAAGGCCATCATGCAGTACGACCAGCTCAAGCACATCCCCAACGTCACGATGAACGACATCTACACCGGCAACGGCGTGAGCGACCTCATCAACCTCGTGATGCAGGCCATGATCGAGACCGGCGACGAGATCCTCGTGCCGAGCCCCGACTATCCGCTGTGGACCGCCTGCGTCACCTTGGCCGGCGGCAAGGCCGTGCACTACCTGTGCGACGAGCAGGCCGATTGGCTGCCCGACCTGGACGACATGCGCTCCAAGATCACGAGCAACACCAAAGCCGTCGTCATCATCAACCCCAACAACCCCACGGGCGCGCTCTACCCCCGTCCCGTGCTGGAGGAGATCGTCGAGATCGCGCGCGAGCACCAGCTCATCATTCTGTCCGACGAGATCTATGACCGCCTGGTCATGGACGACGAGGAGCACGTCTCCATCGCGAGCTTGGCGCCCGACCTGTTCTGCATCACGTTCAACGGCCTGTCCAAGAGCCACATGATCGCTGGCTGGCGCATCGGCTGGATCTCCATCTCGGGCAACAAGCGCCTGGGCA
>CACXFF010000113.1 GCA_902766805.1 uncultured Coriobacteriaceae bacterium
CATGTCACACACGACCGTCGTCTCTCTCGGAGGTCATATGCCCAAATTCAAATCTTCCACAAGCTTTGTTTTGGATGAGCTCGGCATTGACGGGTTTTCTGAATGGCTCAGCGAAGAGCTTGTATCACTGCGCGTCGAACCCCAGAACCGCCTGCGCATGCGCCTGACAATGGAAGATATCCTCCTCCAGATGTATCGCAACCTAGATGAGGGCAGCACGGTATCAGCCCGTCTAGAGATGCGCCCCGGCGGCCGTCGCTATAGGCTGACCGTCGAGATCCCTGGGAAGCCGCATAACCCCCTGAACCAGGTGGCCAGTGAGATGGGCGACTGGAGCAGTTCGTTGGGCGCAGCCATCGGCATGCGGCCAGAGTACAGTCATGAAAATGAGCTCAACATCCTGCGCCTACGCGTTCCCACCAGCCCCATGAACCCCGTGCTCAAGATCATGATCGCCATCCTGCTCGGCATCCTGGTGGGCCTTTTGGGCAAGGTGCTGCCCGGCGACTGGGACGTACAGCTGTCAGAGGTTCTTCTCGAGCCCACGTACATGGCCTGGAACCGCCTGCTGAACGCCATCTCGGCTCCCATCATCTTCCTCACCACGCTCACCACGCTGCTCAACGCCAGGCGCATCGACGAGCACGGCGGCAACAGCCTCTCTGTCGTGCTGCGTTACTTTGCGCTCAGCATCCTGATGGTCGCCGTCGCGTTGCTGCTGTCCTTGCCGTTCTTCCCGCTCAACTACCAGGACCTGATGATCAGTCCGCAGATCATCCGCGAGCTCCTCACCAACATCATCGAGCTGATACCCCCCGATATCGTGGACCCCTTCGCCAAGTCCAACACGCAGCAGCTGCTCGTCATGGCATTTGTCTTGGGCTTCATCCTTATCAAGCTGCGGAACTGGGCCGAAGGCCTGCGCAAACTCGCACGCGAGGCCAACCTCGTGGGTCTCACCCTCGCCCAAGTCGTGAGCTGGCTCGTGCCTTTCGTGACCGGCGCTTTCCTCTGCCTCGAGCTGTGGTACAACCGCTACCAGACGCTGCTTGGCCTTTGGATCCCCTTGGCTATCTCCACGGCCATCACGGTGGTCATCCTGTTGGGCTGCGCGGTGGTCGTCGCGCGACGCAGGAAAGTGAGCCCCCTGCTCGTGCTGCACAAGATCTGGAAGCCCTTCGTCATCGCGCTGCGCACCGGATCGCTCGACGATTCGCTGTCAGAGACCCAGAACTCATGCGTCCGCCTGCTGGGCATCGATCGAGGCTTCACCAAGGTAGCGCTGCCGCAGGGGCTGGTCCTCTACATGCCCGTAAGCGCCATCGGCACCATCGTGTTCACGCTCTTCGTGGCGCGACAGTTCGACGTCCCGACCACCGGCTTCTGGTTCATCAGGGCCATCGTGATGGCGGTGGTGGTCTTCGTGGCAACGCCGCCCGTGCCCGGCGCCAACCTGCTGGCCTACGTGGTGCTCTTCGCCACACTCGGCATCCCCAGCGAAGCGCTCATGGATGCCATGATCTTTGACATCATCTTTGGCATCCTCGCGGGCGCGGCCAACCAGGCCATGCTGCAGCTGGAGCTCATCACCTCTGCCGACCACTTCGGCCTGCTGGACTACGACCTGCTGAGGGCTCCGATGCCCCGCCAGTCCCAAGCGTGACGGACGCCCCAGCCAGGACGCGCACCACGAGACACGCGCGGACGCCGCATCCCAAGGCCGAGGCGTCCGCGCTCGGAGCAGGAATCCTCTGTCGGCGCTAGCGCAACGAAGGCGTTTCCTCTAAGATGGACGAGCACGCCGACATAGCTCATCTGGTAGAGCAGCAGCCTTGTAATCTGCAGGTGATCGGTTCGAGTCCGATTGTCGGCTCCAGGAATGCACAGGCCAGGGGTTCGTCCCCTGGCCTTTTTGTTTGGGCTTAGGGCGCGGATTAGCTGAGCGCATAGGCTCTCGGGCAACGCAGGCAGAAAAGAACCCCCTCCGTCGCGGGGACAGAGGGGGTTCTGCGTTGCGTTTGGAGGCCTGGTGGCGCGGAGCTTAGGCGGCTTCGGCAACCGGAGCGGCTTCGGTAGCGGGAGCCTCTTCGGCGCTCGGCGCGGCCTCGGCGG
>CACXFF010000114.1 GCA_902766805.1 uncultured Coriobacteriaceae bacterium
AAGACGTCCGCAACGCACTCTCCAACCTGCTGTGGGCCACGACCCACACGCGTCCCATGGTCATTTCCGTGGTGATGGAGGTCTAACTGCATGGCGGCAAAGAAGAAGAACAAAGCGGCAGGCACGACCAGGGCGCAGGTGCCCGCGGGCGAGCGCGTGGTGAACTCCGCCGCACGCAATGACATCGTGGGCGTCCTCATCGCGTTGCTCGCGGCCATGATGGCCGTCGCCATCGTCACCGAGTCGCAAGCGGTGGTGTCTCGCGCGTGCGCGGATATCCTGCGCCTGGCCTTTGGCGCAGGTGCCATCCTGGCGCCGGTGGCCCTGGCGCTCTTTGCCGCAACGTTCTTCCTTCCCACCGAGAGACTGATCTCCACGCGCCTGGCAGCGGGCCTGACGCTCATAGTGGTCGCCATCCTCGCGCTGCTCTCCATCACCATGCCTGGCGCCGAGCTCTTCCCCGAGTCGGTGCTGCAGTCGGAGGTCGTCGTCGGCCACGGCGGATACGTCGGGGCCTCCGTGGCCTGGTTGCTGCTCGTGCTCGTGGGCGAGGTCATCGGCATCATCGTGCTGGCGGGCCTCATCGTCATCGGCATCATCGTGTGCGGGTTCTCGATCTCGGACTTCTTTGCCCGTGTTGGCCAAGGCGCCGAGTCGGTGCGCGAGCGCGCGGAGGCAGCCCACGAGCTGCGGCGCCAGCGCAGGGTCGAACGCGCCTCGCAGCGCATGGAGCAGCAGGCCGCCATGGCACAGGCCGCGCCCGCGAACCCGCGCGGCATGCGTCCGGCCGTCTCGGATGCGAGCTATCTGGGTGACCGCCAAAAGAGCGTGCTGAGGCGTCACCAGGGCGCGCTTCTCGGCGACGAAGACCCGCGCGAGGCCTATGAGGAGCAGCCTGCCCCCTCGCCGAAGCGCCGCTTCCGTCTACCGTGGGAGGCCGACGAGCCCGCAAGCGCGGTCGAGGAGCAGGGTGTGGATGACGGCTGGGGCACGGGCTGGTTCGACGAGGACGAGGATCTGCCGTTGGTGGACCCTGTCGTCGAGAAGGCCCCGATCGCCCCTGCAGCCGCTTCGACCACCGTCCTGCCCGCACGACCCACGACGCGCCTGGAGCGTCCGAAGGCGTCGGCATCCGAAGCGCCGGAAGAGCCTCTGCCGCCCGTGGAGGCGGCGGAGCCCAAGCCTGCCCGCGCCCCACGCAAGGCCAAGAAGACCAGGCCCGACTTCCTCGAGCCCGCAGACGCCCAACAGACGCTGCGGCTTGACGACGCCTCTCCAGCAGCTGAGTCCAAGGCGAAGCCTCAGGCCAAGTCTCAAGCTAAAGCTAAGGCTAAAGCTCAGCCTCAAGCTCAGGTTAAGGGTCCGGCGAAACCCGCGCGCAGCTCCGCGCCTGCGCCGGTCGACGCTTCGGGCGTGACGCGTCCCGACAACAGCGACGACTACGAGTTCCCGCCCGTCAGCATGATCGAACGCAGTGACCAGAGCACGCTTGACGCGGACTTCGACGACGAGATCCGTGAGACGGCCGAGCGCCTGCAGGCTACGCTGGCGGAGTTCGGTTCGCAGAGCCGCGTGGTGGGCTACGTTCACGGCCCCAACGTCACGACCTTCAAGATCGAGATGGGCGAGGGCGAGCGCGTGAACAAGATCACCAACCTCGAGGACGACATCGCGCTGTCGCTGGCGAGCCCTTCGGTCCGCATCTTCGCACCCATTCCGGGCACGTCCCTGGTGGGCATCGAGATCCCGAACAAGGAGACCCAGAACGTGCGCCTGGGCGACGTGCTCCCGTACGTCAAGGGTGGTCCTTTGGACTGCGTCTTTGGCCGCGACGCCGAAGGGCGTCCCGTGGTCGTGGACCTGGCCGGCTTGCCGCACCTCCTGGTCGCCGGCACCACGGGCTCGGGCAAGTCGGTCTTCCTGAACGGCCTGGTGATGACCATGCTCATGCGCGCGACCCCCGAGGACGTGCGCCTGATCATGGTGGACCCCAAGCGCGTCGAGTTCACCTACTACGCCGGCCTGCCCCACCTCTACGTGCCCGTGGTCACCGAGCCGCGCCAGGCGGCCAGCGCGCTGCAGTGGGCCGTGTCGGAGATGGAGCGGCGCCTCAAGGTGTTCGAGCACTACAAGGTGCGTGACATCAAGTCCTACAACTCGCAGGTGGAGAGCGGCAGGCTCGCCGACATGGAGAACCCACCCAAGCACATGCCGTACTTCGTGATCGTCATCGACGAGCTGTCGGACCTCATGATGGTCGCCGGCAAAGACGTGGAGGCCTCCATCGTGCGCATCGCCCAGCTCGGCCGTGCGGCGGGCATCCACCTCATCGTGGCCACGCAGCGCCCTTCGGCCGACGTCGTGACCGGCCTGATCAAGGCCAACATCGACAACCGCGTGGCGCTCTCGGTCGACAACGGCATGAACTCGCGCATCATCCTGGACCAGACGGGCGCCGAGCGCCTCCTGGGTCACGGCGACATGCTCTACAAGCTGCGCGGCGCCCGACCCAAGCGCGCACAGGGCTGCTTCACCTCCGAGGAAGAGGTCCAGGAGGTCGTCTCCTTCATCAAGGAGCACCGCCCCGCCGACTACCACGCCGAGGTGCTCTCTGCCGTGCTGCCCGCGGGAGCGGGCGGTGGGCCGATGGGCGGCGATGGCGGCAGCGACGACGACCCGCTGGTGTGGGAGGCCGCGCGCATCGTGGTGGAATCTCAGCTGGGTTCCACCTCCGGACTGCAGCGCAGGCTGAAGGTTGGGTACGCTAGGGCCGGACGCATCATGGACATGCTGGAACAGAAGGGCGTCGTGGGCCCGCCCGACGGCTCGCGGCCCCGAGAGGTTTTGCTGGATCTTGACGGCCTCGAAGAGCTACGCGAGGCCGAGGCACGATACGAGGGGGTGGTATAGATGGCGCTGCCACACTTCAGCGAGATGCTGGTCGAACGCCGTGAGTCGTTGGGACTGACCGTCTCCCAGGCTGCGCGCGTGCTGCGCATCAAGGAGATCACGCTCGTCGCGTTCGAGACGGGCGACTTCGACAACATGCCGCCCTCGGGCTACGCCCAGGGCATGCTCGCCTCCTACGCGCGCTATCTGGGGCTCAATCCCACCTTGGTCACCGACCAGTACAACGAGGACCTCTTCGTGCACGAGAACGGATCGAGCAGCTATGAGTTGCGCCGCCGCACGCGTCAGACCCGCGAGTCGGAACCCAGCGAGATCCCGAGCTACGACCGTCCCGACAACTCCGCGCGCGGGCGCGCGGCGTCTCGCCGCATATCGGACGACCCGGTCGCCGGCCTGGACACCGCCCCCATGGAGGCGCGGCGCGGTCGTGGCTTGGTGACTGGCACGCACGGCCGCTACTCGACCCAGCACGCAGAGCAGGACCCCGTATCAGGCCTGCAGGCTCGCTTTGGCGGCCGCACGGCCAAATCCACGCCGCTGGTCACGGGACGTCCCTACACGTCGGCTGCCAGCGCGGCCCGCCCGCGCAGCGCCTCCACGGGCTATTCCTACCGCAGCTCGAGCAGCTACGGACGTTCGGCGGGAGCTCCCACGGGCGCCGCGGCCAATGCCAGGCGCTCCATGGCCCCCGGCGACATCGCCATGCAGCCCGTATACGCGGGCGAGTACGTGGATGACCTGCGCTACGACGGAATCGCCAGCGGCTTCACCCCCGCCTCAAGCTCCCAGGGACGTGCCGGCGCGCGCAACATCGCGTCACGTGAGCGCCCCCGCGTGCGCCGCAGGCAGAGCGAGCCTTCGTCGCAGGGCAAGCGGAGGCGTCGTGGACGTTCGCGCGGCAACCAGGGGCTCCTGGGATCTATTGCGGGCAACCCGTTGGTCCTGATGGTCGCGGGTGGCGTCGTGGTCCTCGTCATCGTGCTCGTCGTGGTCTTTGGGCTGCGCTCCTGCGGCAGCAAGGGCGATGGCGCCGAGGGCCAGAAGGTGCCGGTGACCACGGTGGTCCAGGAGCAGAGCTCGTCGAGCCCATCGACCTCGTCTAGTTCCGCCAACGCGTCACAGACCACTTCGAGCTCTTCGTCCAGCTCCGCGAGTAGCGCAACGGCACCCACCACCGGCTCTGGATCCCAAGCCCAGAGCACGACCGACGCGAACGCCAATGCGAGCAGTCCGGCCACCACCACGCCTTCCACGCCGACTACCGGCGGGTCCAAGGTCGTCGTGGAGGTGCTTGACGGCAAGGTCTCATGGGTCGAGGTGTCCTGTGACGGCCAGAGCGTCCTGGCCAACACCGTCACCGGCCCGAAGACCTATGAGTACGAGGTGCACGAGTCGTTTTCCATCTCGGTGGCGGAGCCGACGGGAGTCAGCGTGACGCGCGACGGCCAGAAGCTCACCTTCGACAGCAAGGTGCAGGGCATGGGCCAGCTCTCCTTCCAGCTGGCACAGCCCAAGACCAGCGGCAACACCTCGAGCGGGTCCGCGCAGGACGCGGCGCAGGGCTCCGGCGACAGCAGCGACTAACGACATGCAACGGGCGGATCTGCGCCCTGAGGAGGATATCTATGCCAAACACGACCCCGCGCGCCCAGCTGCTCTTCGTGACGCTGGGCTGCGCCAAAAACGAAGTGGACACTGACCGCATGCGCGCGCGCCTGCTCGCCTCTGGCTTCGCCGAGGCCGCCGACGTGGACGATGCCGACGCGGTGCTGGTGAACACCTGCTCCTTTTTGGCCAGCGCGACCAGCGAGAGCATCGAGGTGACGTTGGACCTCGCCGAGGAGGCGGCTGGCGGCGTGCGCACCAAACCGATCGTGATGTGCGGCTGCGTGCCGTCGCGCTACGGCAGCGACCTCGTGCCCGAGCTGCCCGAGGTCCAGGCCTTCGTGCCGGTGGACGAAGAGGACGGCATCGTCGGCGTCGTGGAGCGGGTGCTGGGGCTCGAGGGCGGCAACGCCTGCGCCAACGCCGTGCTGCGCACCGTGGAGGGCGCCAGCGCCTACGTGAAGATCTCCGATGGCTGCGACCGTTACTGCTCGTTCTGCGCGATTCCCTACATCCGTGGCCGCTACGCCTCCCGCTCCTACGACGAGATCGCGTCGGAGGTGCAGGCGCTGCTGGAAGGCGGCGTGCGCGAGATCGTGATCATCGGGCAGGACACGGGCGTCTGGGGCAAAGACCTGGGCGAGGGCGACACGCTGGCCTCGCTGCTGGTACGCCTGGGGGCGCTGGCTCAGCCCTTCGACGCGTGGCTGCGCGTCCTCTACCTGCAGCCCGAGGGCATGACCGACGAACTGATCGCGGCCATACGCGACACGCCCTGCGTGCTGCCCTACATCGACATTCCCATCCAGCACTGCAACGAGCGGGTCCTGCACGCCATGAACCGCCACGGCTCCGCGCAGCAGTACGCAGAGCTCTTTGCCCGCCTGCGCCGCGAGATCCCCGGCATGGTGCTGCGCTCGACGGCCATGGCGGGCTTTCCGGGGGAGACCGAGGATGAGTCCGACGAGCTCTACGCCTTCATCCAGGCACAGGAGCTCGACTACTGCTCGGTGTTCGCCTACTCGCAGGAAGACGGGACGCGCGCCGCGGGCATGGACGGCCAGGTGAGCGATCAGGTCAAGGCCGAGCGCACCCAGGCGTTGGTGGACCTCACCGAACAGCTCGGCTTCGCCGCCACGGCAAGCCACGTCGGCGAGCTGGCCGACGTGATCATCGACGGCGTGGAGGAGGGACCGGACGGCGTGGAGCTCATTGGCCACGCGTGGTTCCAGGCACCGGACAGCGACGGGGCCGTGCACATCGCCCAGGGCGAGGCGGCCGTGGGCGACAAGGTGCGCGTGAGGCTGGTGGATTCATTCTGCTACGAGCTTGTGGGCCAGCTCGTGGACGAGGAACGCGGCGGTGAACGATGAGCGATCAGGGCAAGAGCGTGGGCATCTGGACGCCCGCCAACATCGTGACGATGGTGCGCATCGTCTTCTGCCCGGCATGGCTGTTGCTGGCCGAATGGGCGCGCACGGCCGGGCTGCTCTGGCAGGGCAACGCGATCGCGTATCTGTCCTTCTTCGTCTACCTGGTGCTCACGCTCACCGACAAGCTGGACGGCTACCTCGCGCGCTCGCGCAACGAGGTGTCGGACTTTGGCAAGTTCCTTGACCCCATCGCCGACAAGCTCGTGGTGCTCATCGCGATGATCTACCTGGGCGAGGTCAACCTCATCCCCAGCTGGATGACGCTGGTGGTGCTCGCGCGCGAGTTCCTCGTGAGCGGGCTGCGCATGCTGGTGGCCTCCGAGGGCACCGTCGTGGCGGCGTCCAACCTGGGCAAGGCCAAGACGGCCACGACCATGGCGGGGCTCTGCGCGTTGCTGCTCTACGTCGCGCTGCCAGCAAGCCTCGGCGCCTGCGACCCGCTTCTCGGCAGTCCCTCCGGCCTGGGCTTCGCCCTGTATTGGATCGGCGAGATGAGCATGTGGGTGGCAGTGGCGCTCACGGCCTGGTCGGGAGCAGACTACTTCATCAAGTGCTGGCCGCTGGTCTCCCGCGGCTAGCGACAGGGGACAGCTGACCGTCAACCCGCCCGCGCGATCAGGAGCGGGCGGGTTTTCTGTGCGGCGTGCCCGGGGCAGCGCCCTTTTGTGAACGCTGTTTGCCCAGCTCAGCGTTACGTCCGTGTCATTTGTGCACCAGAGGAGCCCAAGCGCTCGGCTAGCGCTTGGGAAGGGGAGGGCTGGCGCTTGGACGCGGGGTCTATGCTGTGCGCGCGCCCGAAGGCCAAGGACCTTGGCGACCGGCGTTGACACGCGAACACGCGTTCTATACTATGTTGACGACACAGGAGAGCAAGGAGCACACACATGGCCAAGCACACGCACACCACCCGCGACATCCATCCCATCACCGAGGACAAGGCCAAGCAAGAGGCCATCGAGGCCACCATGAAGGAAGCCTCGAAGAAGTTCGGCAAGGGCTCCATCATGCGCTACGGCGACGAGGGCTCCGTCTTCGAGGTGGAAGCCA
>CACXFF010000115.1 GCA_902766805.1 uncultured Coriobacteriaceae bacterium
CATGAGATACGATGTGGACCACATGAGATTCACTGGTCCTGAAGACATCCGCATCTACGCCCACTTCATCTGGTTCGACCGCCGCTAGACAAATGGCCATGAGGGCTCGTCCCCTCCGACCATCGCGCGCCCCCGTCGGCTTCCCGCCGGCGGGGGCGTTTTGTTCCTTGGGGAGCCCACCCTTCATTCGGTCACCCCTGATTCTGCCAACACCGTAGCTAGATGGCTATTCGGAAATCGATGCGTGCAGAAACGGCACGCCAGTGCCCTAAATTAATAACCGTTTCCCTAGATAGCACAAGCTTCATGGCGTAATATGCTCGCCAAGTGCGACGAAATGCTTTGCGATGTACATGAGAAGACAAACAACAGTGAAGTGATCGTTGCCTTCGCACGGATGTCGTTTTGGTTTGCGGTGGGTGCCTGGTGGGGTATGCGCCACATGTGCCAAACGGCCGGGGCAAGGCAGCGGTCCCCGACGAAAGGAGACCACGATGATCGCAATCACACCGTTTGGCCTGCTTGTGGATCGGCCGCAGCTGCCGCTCGTCTTGCCGATTCCCATAGCCTGGCCGCCTTCTGCTGCAGGACCCGATCGGGACTTGCAGGCCATTCCGCAGCTGCCTCCCGCCATGGGGCTGGGCCAAGGCACGCCTGCCATGCCGCAGCTGCCCTTCATGCCCTTTGGGCAGCAGGCTCCCGATGCGCTGCCGCTCTCCTCGCAGATGCTCTCCGACATGCAGGACCTGCTCGATGCGCTTCCGCAGCCGTACGAGCTGTATGAGGACGCGCTCAGGGGCTCGATCGACTTTCTGGGCAGCTTGCTCGCCCAGAGCGAGGCCGCGCATGACGAGGACGACTCCGAGGAGGATGCCGCTGACGATGACGAGCAGGACGTCACGACCGACAAGGACGCTTCCAAGCTCACGTCAGGCAAGAAGCGCCAGCCCGCGTCTCCCTTCCAGCCTCCGCACACGCCGGGGATGATGCCCAGGAGTGACTTCCCCGGCAACGTGCTCGGCGTGCTTTTTGGTGCGTCAGACACGGACTACTTCTACGAGGACTAGCCATCATGATCAACCCAGCAAACTCACCAGATAGGATCATCCGCCGCGAACTCGTGCGCACCGTGCTGGAGCGGATTCAGGGCATCAACATCGAGCAGGCCATAGGGGACCTGGGCGATGGGATTGACGAGATACCGGGGGCACAGTACGAGGTCAAGGACTACCTCAACCGTCCCTACATGAACAAGGCCGAGGTGGCGCTTGCGATGGACGTCTTCGTTCCGCAGATGCCAGAAGAGCAAGACCTGCCGGTTATCGTGAACATCCACGGCGGCGGCCTGGTCATCGGCGACCGCAAGATGTCGCGTGTCTATGGGCGCGTGCTGGCCTCCCGGGGCTACCTTGTCTTGAACATCGAGTATCGCCTGGCACCGCGCGCCAACGTGGCGGAGCAGCTCGACGACGTGTGCGCGGGCATGGACGCCATTGCCTCCCACCTGATCGACTTCAACGTGGACTTCGGCAGGATATTCGTCACGGCGGAAAGCGCGGGCGCCTACCTCGCCATCTACATGGCGGCCATGAAGCGCTCGAAGCGCCTGCAGGAGGCCATCGGCTACGAGCCAACGCGTTTGGAATTCCGTGCCTTGGGCTTGGTGTCGGGCATGTACTACACCAACCTCAACGATCCCTTGGGCTTCATGCTTTCCGACCAGTTCTATGGCAGCAAGCGGATGAGCAAGGAGTTCCTCGAGCTCATGGATCCCGAGCACCACGAGATCGTGCGCAACCTTCCGCCGCTGATGCTCATCACCAGCCGCGGCGACTTCCTCAACAACTACTCGATCATGTACCACAAGGCCCTCAAGGCTGCCGGCAAGACCACGAAGCTGGTGTATTACGGCGATGCCGACCTTGGCCACGAGTTCATGAACTCGGCCCCCACGCACCCCAAGAGCATCGATGCCATCGATCGCATGCTCGCGTGGTTCGAGGAACAGGCCGCCGCTCGGCGCAGACGGCTCATCGACACCGACGAGCAGAAGGAATCGCAGAGGCGCATCGATGAGCGCATGGCGAGCCACGAGATCATCGAGCAGAAATGTTGGAAGTTCATCTACGAGTTCAATTCCGCGAAGGAGGAACGGCTCGAGGCCGTGGCCCTGCGCGACAACCGAAGGGCGTACACGTATCGGCAGATGTTCCGCAAGTGGGAGCGCTACGCCGAGGTCTATTCGGCGCTGGGCATCGGCGAGGCGGCGGGCTCGCGTGTGGGCGTCATAGGTGTTCCCGCACTAGAGCCCATCTTTGCCTTCTACGGGCTCAACATGGTGGGCGCGTCGGCCAGCATGATGTCGGTGCTGGAGCTTTCCGACTTGGACGGCGTATTGAGGTCCATCGAGCGGGAGAAGATTACCGACCTCATTCTGTCCGACATCAGCGCTCGGCCCGACGTCGTGCAGCGCCTGCTGGCCGAGCAGGAGCGTCTGGGCCTGCGGCACGTCATCATCATGAAGAGCCCCTACGGTGGCCGCCTGGGCAACAATGCCATTGAGGTTGCGAGCGTGCAGAACTACCGCGCGCTCAAGCGCACGCCGGGGCTCCTCTTCATGGACGAGCTGCTGAGGAAGTATGAGGCGACGCCCATTGCCTATGCCACGAGCGAGAACGACGAGGCCGCCATCATCGTGCACACCTCGGGCACCACCAACGGCATCCGCAAGCCCATCCCGCTCTCCGACCGCGGGGTCAACGAGGGCGCGTATCGTGTCATGCGCTCCGAGTTGGGTCGCGACGTGCGGCCTGGCGACATCTGCCTCTACAACTTGGACCTCTCGAGCGCCTATGCCGTGGTCGACATGATCCACCTGCCGCTCGCGCTCGGCGCCCAGGTCGCAAGCCTGCCCTTCGGTATCGCGAACTCCCTGATGTCCAAGTCGTTCGCGGTGTACGGTGCGAACTACGCGCTGCTCTCGCCCCTTGAGGTGGACGAGTTCACCAGGGAGCGGGTGCGACCCGACCTGTCGAGCATTCGCGTGCCCATTCTTGGCGGCGAATACCTGTCGGCCGACGAACGGCGCCGCATCAACGAGTTCTTGCGCTCCTGCGGAAGCGAGGGCCGCGTCATCAACGGCTACGGACTCTCCGAGGCGGGTGGCGCCGTCATCGTCTCGGGTGCCGACCGCGACGACGACACCATCGGCTATCCGCTTCCTGGCGTGAAGGTGCGCCTGCTCGACGAGGATGACGGCAGCTGCCACGAGCTTTCGGAAGGGCCACGGCGCGGCGTGCTGTACATAAGCACTCCCTCGATAAGCTCGGGGCGTCTGGGCGACGTCGAGTTCTTCTCCGTAGAGGAGATCGACGGAGAGCGCTGGCTGAACACCTACGACGTCGTCGATCTCAACGAGGATGGTAGCCTGACCTATGTGGGCCGCGTGAACAAGTACTTCGTGAACAACGATGGCGTGCGCTTCGATTCGGGTCTCGTGGAGACAGCCATGAAAAAGCAGCGCGGCATCGTTGCCGTAGGAATGGCCGGCGAGTACGAGAAGCTCATTCACGACACGGTCCCCGTGCTGTACGTGACCTGCACCTCGAAGGGTTCCGAGGCCTTACACGTGCTCCATGACGCACTGGTGGGTGTCTTCGTGCACGATGACGGCATCTCCCAGACGAACTTGCCGGGTCAGTGCGTCATCTGCGAGGACATTCCGCACACGCCGACCGGCAAGGTGGACGTTCACCAAATCATGAACGGGTCAGTGAAGGGCGATCGCTACAAGGTGCAGCCCGTCTACTCGGGAGAGCGGCTCG
>CACXFF010000116.1 GCA_902766805.1 uncultured Coriobacteriaceae bacterium
CCTGGACCGGCGCTTTCCAGAGAGTTGGGGTCACTCCAGTGTCCTCAACTCACTCGCAGGGACCTGGACCGGCGCTTTCCAGAGAGTTGGGGTCACTCGAGTGTCCTCAACTCCTCATTCGGCTTTCGCGGGTTGCGACGGGCGGGCGACTTGGTTGGCGGCGCTCTGTTACCCTAGGACCACGAAGATTGGAGGCCCATGGATTTCGTGACGGAACTATCTCTCGACGGCGAGCTCATCGGCCCAAACCAGCTGGCAAACGACCCAACCGAAACCGAGCGCATCGAACGCACGCTCGACCGAGACTTCGACGCATTTGCCGCCCAGCTCGCCCATCGGCTCGGCCAAGACAACGAGGAGGAGCTTGGCGCAAGCCCAACGTCCCAACCCGCAGCGAACACATCCTCCGACGGCTTCATCGAGTCCGACCCGCTCGACGGGACTATGGCGCTGCTCATCGGCTATCGCGGCGCGGGCTTCTCTGGATACGCCGAACAGCCTGGCGGCCTGCGTACCGTTGCGGGCGAGCTTCGGCGCGCGCTCGAGACTTTCCTGCGGCGCGAGGTTGACCTCACTTGCGCCGGGCGCACGGATGCTGGCGTGCACGCTTTGGGCCAAGTGGTGAGCCTCCCCGTCACGAGCGCCGAACTCGAACTGCGCGAACAGCGCATCCTGCGCGCGCTCACCGCACTCACTCCCGACGACATCTCGGTGCGCGCCGTCTACCGCGCGCCAAAGGGATTCTCAGCACGCTTCGACGCCCTGAGCCGCAGCTATCGCTATCGCATGAGCACCGGCGTCGCCCGCCCCGTGCTGGCCTACGACTACGCCTGGCAGCTGCGCACGCCCTTGGACCTCGACGCCATGCGCGCCGCCGCCCTCCCCTACCTGGGCGAACACGACTTCAAGAGCTTCTGCAAGGCGTCTTCGGCCGAAGGCAAGCCTACCTGTCGCAACCTCTTGGCGTTGGACTTCGTCCAGACGGAAGAGTTCGGAGAGTCCCTTGTGGCCATGGACGTGCGAGGCAGCTCGTTCTTGCACTCGATGGTCCGCACGCTTGCGGGCACCTTCGTGGAGATCGGACAGGGCCGACGCGACCCCACTTGGGCGGCAGAGGTGCTCGCCGCCTGCGACCGACGCGCCGCCGGACCCACCGCACCTGCCAAGGGACTCACCTTCATGGGCGTGGAGTACGCCCCCGACGTTCTCCAGCCTTGGTGAGCACGTTTGGCACATTTCTCTCTAAGACAAGTCTGCCACCCTCAACCTCAACTTGTGGGTGGCAGGCTTGTCTTAGAGAGAATGCGCCAAACGGGGTAGAATGGCCTTCGCTGACCAAAGGAGGACACATGGCAACGCTGAATTCTGGCCTGACCCGCGAGCAGGCCTACGAGCTGCTCTGCAAGTACAACGAGGATCCCTTCCACGTGAAGCACGGCGAGACGCTCGAGGGCATCATGCGCTACTTCGCCGAGCAGCATGACCCCGAGGACGTCGAGTTTTGGGGGCAGGTGGGCCTGCTGCATGACCTTGACTGGGAGAAGTGGCAGGACGACATGCTGCACACCGTCAAGACCGCCGAACTGCTGGAAGAGGCTGGCGCCGATCCCGCGCTCGCTCACTCGATCCAGACTCACAACTCCGATCTCAATCCCGACCTTCCGAAGCCCGAGCACATCATGGAGAAGTACCTCTATGCGTGCGACGAGCTCTCCGGCCTGATCCAGGCCGCGGTGCGCATGCGCCCGAGCCGTTCGGTCATGGACTTCAACGTCAAGTCATTGAAGAAGAAGTTCAAGGACAAGCGCTTCGCTGCAGGCTGCGACCGCGACGTCATCCGCCACGGCGCTGAGTTGCTCGACATAGAGCTCGACGAGCTGTTCGCCGTGGTAATCAAGGCTATGCAGGACATCGCGCCCGTCGGCGACATTTACGCGGAAGAGGCCCAAGAGGCATAAGAGCCCAATCACGCATCGCACGCCCAAGAATGTGGCCCGGACGGCAAACGCTGTCCGGGCCATACCTTTGAAGCTTGTTACCGTAGAGCCGAAGGCTCCCAGGTAACAAGCCCGACCCAAGCGAGGCAGAGGCGACGATGAGCCAGGTGGCGAGGGGCGGCGTGGGCCGTAGGGGCATATCCCGCAGGCGCAAGACGACCCCCTGTTTGTTTGGCCACGCCAAACAAAC
>CACXFF010000117.1 GCA_902766805.1 uncultured Coriobacteriaceae bacterium
AGCGGAAGGCCTCGAGACAGAAGTTGGTGACGCACTCGCTGCGCAGCTGGTTCTCCAACGGCAGGGAGTACACGTGGTCCATGCGCAGCACGATGGCGTCGCGGTTGTAGAGGCGTCCCGACGACAGCCACGAGTCCTCTGCGTTCAAGAGCACGCCGCTCTTCATGCCCACGCGTCCGGCAGACGGCTCGATGCGCACCTCCTCGGCAAGGTCCTCATCGGAGCCTTCGGGGAAGACGTCTTCGGAGGACAGGAACACCATGCGGCAGTCTGCGATGAGACCCGCCGCGATGATCACGTTGTTCACGCCCGCAAGGAAGCGCCTGCCCTCGGCCGACGGGTCGCCCCAGTCGAAGTTGGGATCGTAAGCACCCGTGTAGATGCAAATGTCCGGCGCGATGTCCGCGATGACCGAAGCCACCGCTTCGCCGTCGAGCGGGAAGTCGAATTGCCCGAAGACGCGCCGCAGGCGCTTGGTGCGCGTACGCGAGCCCGTGAGCCAGAAGATGCGGTGGTTCTCTTTGTAGAACCTGTTAATCAGAGCGTCGACGAGAGCGTCCTCACCGCCGATGATCAATACGTCCATTGCACTCCCCATAGGCACAGACTCGTAGCACAGCTTTTTTTATTATAGGCAAGGAGCCCATGCGTTGGCGCTCGCATAATTTCACTTCCGTAAATATGCGGCGTGCCACCGAGGTGGCACGCCGCATGGAGTCCGGCTGGAAGCCTCGTGCGCTTACTGCGCCTGGGGCTGCAGCTTGGGTGCGAAGCCGTCGTCGCGCGTGAAGATCGCCATGAACTCCTCGCCCGTGATGGTCTCCTTCTTCTGGAGGTAGCGCGCGAGCTCGTGCAGCTTGAAGCGATGCGCCTTGAGCGTGTTCAGGGCGGTCTGGTGTCCCTCTTCGACCAGGCGCTGCACCTCGCGGTCCACCTGCTCGGCCGTGCCTTCGGAGCAGGTGAGCTCGGTACCTCCGCCCAGGTAGCGGTTGCGCTGCTGGCCCAGGGCCACCATGCCGAAGGTCTCGGACATGCCGTACTGCGTGACCATGGCGTGGGCGATGCTCGTGGCCTTCTCGATGTCGTTGGACGCGCCGTTGGTCGCCTCGCCAAAGATGAGCTCCTCGGCGGCACGACCGCCGCACAGCACCGCGATGCGGTCCTTCATCTCCTGCTTCGTCGACAGGAAATGCTCGTCCTCTTCGACCTGCATGGTGTAGCCCAGCGCGCCCGAGGTACGCGGCACGATAGTGATCTTCTGCACCGGGGCGCCGCCCTTCTGCGTGGCGGCCACGATGGCATGACCGGTCTCGTGGTAGGCCACGACCTGCTTCTCATGCTCGGAGAGCACCGTGGACTTGCGCTTCTCGCCCGCGATGACGACCTCGACACTTTCCTGCAGGTCCTCCTGGCTCACCGCGCTGCGGCCCTCGCGCACGGCGCGCAGGGCGGCCTCGTTGATGATGTTGGCCAGGTCGGCACCCGAAGCGCCCGGGGTGGAGCGGGCGATCACGCCGAAGTCCAGGCCGGGAAGGCACTTGACGTCTTTGGCATGCAGGGACAGGATCGCGGTGCGGCCCGCGAGGTCGGGCAGCTCCACCGGGACACGCCGGTCGAAACGACCCGGGCGCAGCAGGGCGGGGTCGAGCGAGTCGGGGCGGTTCGTGGCGGCCAGCACCACGATGCCCTTGTGGTTGTCGAAGCCGTCCATCTCGGAGAGCAGCTGGTTGAGCGTCTGCTCGCGCTCGTCGTTGGTCATGAGCCCGGCGTCGCGGCGCTTGCCCACGGTGTCGATCTCGTCGATGAAGACGATGCAAGGCGCCCTCTCGTTGGCCTGCTTGAACAGGTCACGTACGCGCGCGGCGCCACGACCCACGAACATCTCCACGAACTCAGAACCCGAGATGGAGAAGAACGGGACATTGGCCTCACCAGCGACGGCCTTGGCCAACAGGGTCTTGCCCGTGCCCGGAGGTCCCACCAGCAGGGCGCCGTGAGGAAGCTTGGCGCCGATGGAGGCGTAGCGCTCGGGGTTCTCCAGGAACGAGGCAATCTCCGCCAGGGACTCTTTGGCCTCATCCTGGCCCGCGACGTCCTTGAAGGTGACGCCGGTCTCCTCGCCCTTGACCTCTTTGGCGTTGCTGCGACCCACGCCCATGCCGCCGAAGAGCCCGTCGCCCCCGAAGTTCATGGAAGTCCCGTCCTCGCCCATCGACTTCTTCAGCGTGCGGTTGAGGCGCCAGCCAAGATAGATGAAGAAGATGAGCGGCAGGAAGTTGATGAGCAAGGCCAGCGCGGTGGCCGCGCGCGTGTCGGGCACGGTGGCCTTGAACTCCACGCCGTGCTTCTCCAGACGGTTCACGAGGGTGCCGTCGTCGGGGAACTTGGTCGTCTCGTAGATGACCTTATTGCTGTCGTCGCCACGCAGCGTGTAGGTGATCGTCTCGTCACCACGGTTGAGGTCCACAGTCGCAACCACGCTCGCGTCAACCGACGAGAGGAACTCGCTGTAGTTGGTACGCTTGACCTGGCTCTGCAGCACGGAGGGCCACAGGAACTGGTTGAAGAGCACGATGGCGAGTATGACGGTGACCATGTAGATGATCATGGTCCTGCGTTGCTTGTTCTTGTCCATATTCAGATTATGCGCTCCTTGTCGCCGATAGTCCTGAGCATGAGGATACCCATGTGCAAGGACTTTAACCGATTCTACGCAAAAGATGTGAGTGCAGAGCACTCACATCTTCGACGGGGATCCTCTCAAGCTAGTACAGCGGCAGCTTGCCGGTGATCGGGTCGATCTGCTCGGGCGCCAGCGGCTCGAAGGCCAAGCAGGTATACGTGGCCTCGCCGTGGAACTCCGTGAAGCCGGCATCCTGGATGAGAGCCACCACATAGCCCCGCTCGCGCCCTTGGCGGGCCAGCTCCAAGAGCTCCTCGGCCGAGTCCACGTAGACGCAAACCTTGGCGATGCCCCGCTCGAACCAGTCGGAGAGCGGCGTGGAGGCCATGTAGCGGTCGTCGAGGTACACGCGCGTGTAGTCCTCGGTCGCGCGGACCTGCTCGAGCCTGCCCTCCCGTGCCAAGGCAAGCAGCGTGGCCTCCACGCAGGCATGGCCCGCCTGAGCCGCTATCTTGCCCTTGCGCATCTTGAGGTCGCGTCGAACCACGATCATCTGCTTGGCTTTGGTGGACCCTCGACCGGGGCGCCGCACACCCTGCGCCGCTTCGTCAGACTGCTCGGGCGCATCCCCCAGGGCAGCGGTGGCGACGCCTGCAGCTGTGGCCTCCTCGGCCAGCGCGGTGACGTCTTGCGCCGTGCCACCCTGCCGGGAGATCCGTGAGGCACGCGCGCGCAGCTCGTCGGCGCTCGGCTTACGGGAGGTGCGGAAGAAGCCCTTCACTACTCGGCCTCCAGCAGCTCAATCTCGAAGGTGAGCGCCTGGCCGGCAAGCTCATGGTTGAGGTCGAAGGTCACGGTCTTGAGCGTGCGGCGCGCGACGCGAGCGGGCATCGGATAGCCCTGCTGGCTGCGCAGCATCACCTTGTCGCCGACCT
>CACXFF010000118.1 GCA_902766805.1 uncultured Coriobacteriaceae bacterium
ACCGTGCGTCTGGCGCCGGTGGACGAAGCGATGCTGCGCGAGCACGTCGCCGCCTGGTGCGCCAGCCGCAGCCGCGTGGGGCAGTGAGTTCGGCAGGATTTTCATCAACTATTGAATCGACAGCCCCAAATCGTTCAGTTTTGCCAGGAAGCAATGGCTTGAGACACAGAGAAGAGGCCGCGGACCCGATAATCCGCGGCCTCTCGCCTTGTCATTGCGCCGACACGCCTGGTGGCCGATCGTCCAGCCGCTCCAGCGCGTCAACGACGGGATCGTTGCGCCTGCGCGCCTAGCGGCCGAGCATCTCGTGCGCGACCTCGACGATGTGCTCCTTGTTGAGCCGGTAGTAGTCCAGCATCTGGCTACCCTCGCCCGAGCGACCGAAGACGTCCGGCACGCCGATGCGGCGCACGGGCACCGGATAGCGCTCGGCAAGCACCTCGCACACGGCCGAACCCAAGCCGCCCACGACCGAAGCCTCTTCCACCGTGATGATGTGGCCCGTCTTGCGCGCGCACTCCTCCAGCAGCTCGGCGTCGATGGGCTTGATGGTGTGCATGTTGACCACCGTGGCACGGATGCCTTGGTCGGCCAACAGGTCGGCAGCCTCCAGCGCACGCCCCACCATCATGCCGCACGCGACGATGGTGAGGTCGTCGCCGTCGCAGATGATGTCGCCGTGCAGCAGGTCGAAGCTGTACGAGTCCGCGTTGTAGACCGTGGGACTCGCCAGACGAGCGACGCGCAGGTACATGGGGCCATCGTACTCAGCGGCAGCGAGCACCGCAGCGCGGGCCTCCACATCGTCGGCGGGCACAACCACGCACATTTCGGGCAGCGAGCGCATCACGGCGATGTCCTCCATCGCCTGGTGCGTGCCGCCGTCCTCGCCGCAGCTGGGGCCCGCATGCGAACCCACGAGCTTGACGTTGAGCCTGGGGTAGCACACCGAGTTGCGCACCTGGTCGAGCGCGCGGTCCACGATGAAGACCGAGAAGCTCGAGGCGAACGGGATCTTGCCTGCGGAAGCAAGGCCGGCGGCAGTGCTCACCATGTCGGCCTCGGCTATGCCCATGTCGAAGAAGCGCTCGGGGAACGCCTTCTTGAAGCCTGCGGATTTGGTGGCGCCAGCGAGGTCGGCATCGAGCGAGACGACGTCGGGGTTCATGGCGCCTAGCTCCACGAGGGCCGCGCCAAAGGCCTCACGGGTTGCGCTGTTCATGATCGGGTCTCCTATCTGTGGCCTCACGGCCCACGTAGCAGGTTCTTCGCGCAAAGCGCGGACACGTGCGGCGCCGCGTTACAGCGCGTGCACGTCGGCGAGGGCACGTTCGGCCAGCTCGCCCTTGGGGGCCTGGCCGTGCCACTCCACGGCGTTCTCCATGAAGCTCACGCCCTTGCCCTTGACGGTGTGGCAAATGATCATCGTGGGCTTGCCGACCGTGGCCTTGGCACGCGTGATGGCGACGCTGATCTCGTTGCAGTCGTTGCCGTCGGGCAGCTCGATGACCTCCCAGCCAAAGGCACGCCATTTGGCCGCGATGTCGCCCAGCGACATGACCTCGTCGTTGCTGCCGTCGATCTGCAGGCCGTTGAGGTCCAGGAAGGCGATCACGTGGTCCAGCTTGTAGTGGGCAGCCGACATCGCGGCCTCCCACACCTGGCCCTCCTGCGACTCACCATCGCCCAAAAGCACGTAGACGTAGTAGTCCTTGCCATCCAAGCGGCCGGCGAGCGCCATGCCATTGGCGGCCGAAAGCCCCTGGCCCAAGCTGCCGGTGGACATGTCCACGCCCGGGG
Organism: uncultured Coriobacteriaceae bacterium; assembly: GCA_902766805.1. Taxonomy (GTDB): domain Bacteria; phylum Actinomycetota; class Coriobacteriia; order Coriobacteriales; family Atopobiaceae; genus CACXFF01. The sequence goes on from CACXFF010000118.1 coordinate 1,801, forward strand.
TGTCGTTCATGTTGGGGTGGCCCTGCAGGTAGCTGTCCAGCTTGCGCAGGGTGATGAGGTCCTCGCGGGGGAAGTAACCGCGCTCGGCAAGCGCCGCATAGAGCGCCGGCGCCGCATGGCCTTTGGACAACACGAAACGGTCGCGATCCGCCCAACGCGGGTTGGCGGGATCGATGTTCATGTGCTTGAAGTACAGGGTCGCGATGACGTCCACCGCAGACAGCGAGCCGCCAGGGTGGCCGCAGCCCGCGGCGTTGACCGACTCGACAATGTCGATGCGCATCTGTTTGGTAATGGCCTGAAGGTCGTACTGCATTGGGGTGTTTCCTCTCCAAAAACGACGAGCCGTAGCGGGTTTTGCACGCACCATTCTAACGTTCACCGACAATCTCGCGCGCAAGGCGAAGCCGACTTGTTACCCGTCATGCGTGGCGGACTGGTGCCTGGCCCAACTTCGCCGCCTCCACGTAAAGGCTGAGGGTGGCGAAGCTGTGCCAGACACCAGTTCGCCACCCTCATCGCTAGTAATGTCTGCCGTAACGGCCACCCGCCGGGCCTCGGCCTCGGCTGCGGCTGCCCGAGAACATCGTGCGCGAGGCGCGCGACGTGGCACGCTGCTCGTTGGGCACGATGCGGCCCTGGTCGTAGGTGAAGCCGGGCAGGTCCCAGGTGGGGACGCGCTTCTTGGTGAAATACTCCACCTCGCGCAGCTGCGTGATCTCGTCGGGCGCCACGAAGGTGTAGGCCAAGCCGGCATGTCCCGCGCGGCCGGTGCGGCCAATGCGGTGCACGTAGTCCTCGGGGTCCATGGGGACGTCGTAGTTGACCACCGCGTCGATGCCCGACACGTCGATGCCGCGGCTCATGACATCGGTGGCGACGAGCACCTGCAGCTTGGCCGAGCGGAAGTCCTCCAGGGCTTTTTCGCGCTGGCGCTGCTGCTTGTCGGCATGCATGACGCCCACCTTGACCTGAGCGCGGGCGAGCGACTCGGCAACCTCGTCCACGCGGCGCTTGGTGCGGCAGAAGACGAGCAGGCGCTCGGGCTGGTCCGCGGCCAAGATGGCCTGGAGCAGCTCGGTCTTTTGGCCTTGGGTCACCGGGCAGAGGCGCTCCTCCACCGTGTCGGCCGTCTCGCCCACGCGGGCGATCTCCACGCGCGCGGGGTCCTGCAGCATCGTGGCGACAGTGCCTTCGATGCTGGGCGGGATCGTCGCCGAGAAAAGCAGGGTCTGGCGCTCGCGGGGCAGGGCCGCGACGATGCGGCGCACGCTCGGCCAAAAGCCCATGTCCAGCATGCGGTCGGCCTCGTCCAGGACAAAGACCTCCACTTGCTCCAGGCTCACGTGGTTGTGCTCCATGAGGTCCAAGAGGCGGCCCGGCGTGGCCACGAGCAGGTCGCAGCCCTGCTCCACGCGCTTGATCTGGCGCTCGAGCTTGGCGCCGCCCATCACGATCACGCTGCGCTGGCCGGTGATGTCGCACACGCTGGTGACGACCTTCTCGATCTGCTGCGCGAGCTCGCGGGTGGGCGTGACGATGAGGCCAAAGGGGCCCACGCCCGGACGACCGGTGCCCAGGTCACGCTGGGGACGGGGCTTGCGGCCACGACGCCGACGCCTGCGCGCGGGCTTGTCGGCAGGCTGGGCGTCTGGGGCGGGGGCGTCGGCCGGAGCGGCTTCGTCGGCGGCGTCGCGCGCGGCCTGCTCGGCCGCCGCACGGTGGGCGTCGATGCGCTGCAGCAGCGGCAGGGCAAAGGCCGCGGTCTTGCCCGTACCGGTCTGGGCGCACGCGATCACGTCGCGGCCCTCCAGCACCAGCGGGATGGCCTGTGCCTGAACGGGGGTTGGCTGGGAAAAGCCGAGGGCGTTGACCCCGGCGAGTATCTGCTCGTTGAGCCCGAGCTGGCTAAATGAAGTATCCATGCGCCCTAGTATGGCCCATTGGCGCCCATCGTGCGCCGCGCGGCCGGATTCTCCGCAGCTTGCGCACGATGCACACGATGCACGCAGCTCCCAGGGCGGCCCCTTTCGAAGGCGCTCAGACCAGCTGGTAGATGAAGAACTTGAGGTAGTCGGTCTCGGGCACGCCCAAAAGGATGGGGTGGTCCGGCGCCTGCTGGCGCGCCTCCACCTGGCGCAGCTGCACGCCCGCGTCATGGGCGGCCTCGGCCACCACGCGTGCCAGGCGCTCGGCAGGCATGAAGTGCGAGCACGAGCAGGTGGCCAGGTAGCCGCCGCGTGGCAGCAAGCGCAGGGCCTCGTAGTTGATCTGCTGGTAGCCGTGGGCGGCGTGGTCGGCCGTGCCGCGGCTTTTGGTGAACGCCGGCGGGTCGAGTACGATGAGGTCGAAAGGCCCGCCCTCGGCACGCTGCAAGGCCTTGTCGGCACGCAGGGCAGGAAGGTACTCGAGCACGTTGGCACAGCTGAAGCCCAATTGCGCCCCAGCCGTCGCCGACGGGCCGGCCGGGTCCTGCACGGAGAAGCCGTTGAGCCGCGCGTTGGCACGGCCCAGCTCACAGGCGAGCTCGCTCACATCCACGCAGCGCACGAAGCTCGCGCCGCCCGCCGCCGCGTTCAGCCCAAAGGTTCCCACGTGGCAGAAACAGTCCAGCACACGCTTGCCGCCCGCCAGGCGCGCGACGGCGCGGCGGTTGTACTTCTGGTCCAGGAAGAAGCCTGTCTTTTGGGAGTTCTCGAAGTCCACGTCGTAGCGGATGCCGTTCTCCTCGATCACCGCACGGCCCGCGCGCGGGCCCGCAGCCGGCTCTTGCCACCAACCCTTGCGCAGCTCCAGGCCCTCCTTGGCACGCACCGGCGAGTCGGAACGCTCGTAGATGGCCGAGACCCGTTCGCCGGCCTCGCACAGGACCTCGAGCAGCAGCGGGAAAAGCACCGGACGCAGGCGCTCCATGCCAACGGTGCCGACCTGCGCGACGAGCACGTCGTCGTAGCGGTCCACGATGAGCCCGGGGAAGCCGTCGGCCTCGGAGAACAGCACGCGGCAGCAGCTCGTGTCGGGCTCCTTGCCCGGCAGCGAGCGCCCGAGCATGACGGTGCGGCGGTACTCCCAGGCCCACGCGATCTTGCGCCGCCAAAAGGCCTCGTCGAACTGGTCGTTGGCGTTGCGCGACACCACGCGCACGCGGATCTTGCTCTCCAGGGAAAGCAGGCCCGTGCCCTGGTAGGTGCCGTTTTCCTCCAGCACGTCCACCACGTCGCCGTTGACGGCCGTGTGCCCGTCGCTGGGAGCTGGCAGGATTTGGCGGACCTCGCCCTCGAAGACCCACGGGTGACCGGAGCGCAAGGCACGCGCCGCCTTGCGCGTGACGACGACCTGGGGAAAGCGACGTAGCTGCTTCATGG
>CACXFF010000119.1 GCA_902766805.1 uncultured Coriobacteriaceae bacterium
CGTGCTGCCCCAGGGGCTCTCCGAGGGCGAGCGCGCGGCCTGCGCGGTGTTGACCCGCTACGCGCGCCTGCTGGAGGAGCGCCGCCTGTGCGAGCCCAGCCATGTGGCGCGTTGGCTTCCCGCGCGCCTGGCTGCCTCCGACGCTGCCGAGCCCCTGGTCGCGCTGTGCGACGACGCCCTGCCCGAGGCCGACCTGCGCCTGCTGGCGGGCATGGCAGCGTGCACGGACGTGACGGTGGTGGCGTGTGCGTCGGACGGCCCTGCGGGAGAGCTCGTGCGCGACGTCTGTGTGCGCCTGGCGGAAGCGGCGCGTGAGGCGGGGGCGGCGGTCGAGGAGGCGCGCGACGCTGCGTCTGCTGAGCCCGCGCCCGCGCGCGCGGCCGAGCTGCAGCGCGTGCGCGACCGCGTCTTCTGCGCTGGCGCGTCTGGCGTGGAGGACGTGCGGCCAGACGGCGCGGTGTGGCGGCTGGAACCTGCGGGCCCGAGTGCCGAGTCCGAGGCCGTGGCGCAGGCGATCGTCGCTGCGGCTGCCCAGGGCTGCGAGCGCGTGACCGTGGTGCTGCCAAGGGGCGGCGAGGGAGGTCGTGCGCTTGCGGACAAGCTCGGGGCGCGTGGCCTGCGCGTGCGCACGCAAGAGCTGCTGAGCCCCTGTGACTGCGAGCCCGGCGCGGTCTTCTTGGCCTTCCTGCGCGCCATTGCGCGCCTGCAGCGTCTTGCGGACGTATGGCCCGGGCGGCTGACCTTGGACGATGAGAGCTTCGACCCGCGCGAGGCGCTGGCCGATGGCCCGGTGGCAGCCGACGCTCCGCTTGCGGTGGACGTGGCGGGCTTGGAACGCCAAGAGCGACGCCATCTGGGCGACATGGGGTGGTGGCCCCCGCGCGAGATCAGCGACTTTCTCCTCAGCGACCTGTCGGGCGTGCCGGCCGACCGCGCGTGGGCGCTCGACGCCCGCTGGCGGGGCAACCGCGTGCTCGGCCCACAGGACGTGCTCGCGCTCCTGCGCCGCAGCTCGCTCAGCTCGCTGCCGACCGCGCAAGCGCTGCAGCGGCTGCTCGAGCGTGGCAGCGTGGCGGGTGCTGCCCGCGAGCTCTCGCAGGCCCTGGCCAGACGGGCCCAAGGCGCCCCGCTGCCCGCCCAAGAGGGGTTCGAGCCACTGGTGGAGCCGCAGACGGACCCCGCCTACGTGGCGCAGAGCACGGCCGTACTGGATGCCATCGCGGGCGCCGCGCGTACGCTGGGGAGTCTTGGCATCCGCAACGAGCTCGAGCGCGGGGCCGACGAGGGCGCCTATGCGCTGGAGGACTACCTGGACCTGCTGGAGCAGGCGGCCGACGCGCGCAGGGTGTGCGTGCGCCGTGAGCTGGGACCCGCGGACGCGCGCTGCCTGGTGCAGCTCGTGGACGCGCGCTCTGCGAGCCGTCAGGTCGCCTGTAGCCAAGACGCCCTCTTTTACCTGGGACTTACCACGCAGGAGTCTCCCGTCCCACGCAGCGATGGCGCGGCCGACCTGCTGTTGGCCAAGCTGGGTGTGGGCGGCGCGCCCGACCCCCTGCCCTCCCTGCGCGCGTCGTTCTGGCGGGTGCTGGGCGTGCCCACGCGTCAGCTGGTGCTCGTGCGCGACGCCCATGACGAGAAGTCTGCGCCCACCTATCCTGCCGTGATGCTCTCCGAGCTCTGTGCGTGCTACGCGCTGCCCGAGCAGGACGGGCAGGGCAAGAGGGGCACCCAGGGCCCGCCCCTGCTGTCCGCGCGTGGTGAGGACCTCATCTCGCAGAACCTCAGCGTCACCGGCACGCAGGCCCGCGCACAGGACCGCACGGAGCTGCCCGCCACGGGCGAGCTGTCCGAGGCGAGCCGTTCCTACGTCGTGCTGCCGACGCCTGGTGCAGGTGCCGCGGAGGATGCCGAGCGCCTGCCCGTGCTCTCTGCCACGCAGCTGGAGACCTACTTGGACTGCCCGTACAAGTGGTTCACGGCACGACGGCTCGGCCTGGGCGCGCTCGACGCGGGCTTCTCTGGCCTGGAGAAGGGCAGCTTCGTCCATCGCGTGCTGGAGCTCGCGCGCCGCGAGCTGCTGCGCGAGGCCGTCCTCGCACAGCCTGCCGAGCAGCGCAGCGCCTACGCGCGCTGGGTGCTGGAGCACCCCGACGGCTCTACGGTGCCGCCCGGGCTCACGGGTGTCGCGGACCCGCTGCCGGGATCGCGCATCACGGACGACACGCTGGCGCACGCGCAGGAGCTGTTGGACCGTTACTTCGTCATCCATCTGGAACACCAATACCTCTCGGCCACCACGCTGCGCTCCCAAGGCCTCATCCCTCACCGCGCGTCGGAGCGTTTCGACCTCGTCGCCCTGCGTGACGACCTCGCGAGCGCGCTGGCCTTCGAGCGACGGAGCCTGGCGGGCTTCGAGCCACGCTTCTTCGAGCTGCCCTTCGGGCGTGGGGATGCGCCCACGGTCGCCTACGCCGGCGCGCGCTTCACGGGCACCATCGATCGCGTGGACGTGGATGCCCAGGGTCGAGCCCTGATCATCGACTACAAGCACAAGAAGGACCTCTTCGACGAATACGCGCTCTTTGGCAAGGAGGAGACGCAGTCCTTCGAGCTGCCGCGACACGTGCAGACCCTCGTGTACGCCCAGGCGCTGCGTCAGCTGCTGCCCGACTTGGAGGTGGCGGGCGTGATCTACCTGGGCACGCGCCGCAACGCCCGCGGCGGGCACGACCTGGCTGGCGCGGTGTCGGGTGCGCTGGTGGAGCAGGTGATGGGCGGCCTCAGCGATACGCGCCGCATGCGTGTCTCGGTGCCGGGGGAGCGCGCGGGCGCCGTGGGCATCCGCTCGTTCTCCGAGCTTCTGGAGCGCTCCGAAGAGCAGCTCACGGACGTGGTGGCGCGCATGATGGCGGGGCGCATCGAGGCGAGCCCGCGCGGCGCAGAAGGCGATCGCGCCTACGCCTATGTATGCAACTGGTGCCCGGTCGCAAGCTGCGAAAGGAGGCGCTCGTAATGGCGCTCACGCATGCACAACAGCTCGTGGCCTCCACGCTGGACAAGCCGGTCTTTGTGGCAGCCGGTGCGGGCTCGGGCAAAACCTTCACGCTCACGCAGCGCGTGGTCGGCGCCTTGCTGCCCGGCTCGGCGGCGGATGGCTCGGCATACCTGGAGGGCATAGACCAGGCTCTGGTCATCACCTTCACTGAGAAAGCAGCCGGCGAGATCAAGGAGCGCCTGCGCGCCGAGCTGCGGCGTGCTGGCCTCGCCGACGAGGCCCTCAAGGTGGACAGCGCCTGGGTTTCCACGATCCATGGCATGTGCTCGCGCATCCTGCACGCCCACGCGCTCTCGCTGGGGCTCGACCCACAGTTCGTGGTTCTGGGCGAGCACCGCACGCAGCGCATGCGCGACGACGCCGTGGAGCGCGTGTTGGCCGAGGCCAGCCGCGAGCAGTCCTGCGGGCGGCTCTTCGAGGAGTATGGCCCGCGCGGCGGCCAGCTGCAGGGGGACGGCAACGCGAGCGTGGCGGGCATGCTGTCCGCGCTGCTGGACGCCGCGGCCGCAGCCCCGGACGGCTTCGACTCGATCGTGGCGCCCGGAGAGCCTGCCGACGTGAGCCCCCTGCTCGCCGACCTTGCCTCGTGCTATCAGGCGCTCGCCGCACAGCCGAGCAAATACGAGGACCAGCTCGCCGCAGCCGCGCACAACGCCGCGCTGCTCGAGGACTACCTGGCCACCACGCCGCCCGCGCGGCGCACGCCCCAGGACGCGGCCCGGCTGCTGGACGGCTTGGCGCAGCTCGACGGCAGGCGCTGGCGCGCCAAGGCCGTGAGCGAGGCCTATCGCGAGCTGGTTTCCACGCGCGCCCTGGCCGACGCCGAGTTCCGGCTCGCGGCGGTCGCACCCCTGCGCGAACCCCTCTTGGCGCTCGCCCAACGCGCTCAGGCCTACTACGAGCAGGCCAAGGCGCAGGCGCGCGGCCTGGACAATGACGACCTGCTGCGGCTCACGCTGGATGCGCTGCGCGACAAGCCCGCGATCGCCGCGGAGTACTGCGGGCGCTTCCGCCTCGTGATGGTGGACGAGTTCCAAGACACGAGCTCGCAGCAGGTGGAGATGGTCAAGCTGCTGTCGGACGACGGCGCCTTCCTCACCACCGTGGGTGACGCCCAGCAGTCCATCTACCGCTTCCGTGGCGCCGACGTTGGCGTGTTCCGCGCGCGCTTGGCCGAGGCACAGAAGGACCCCGGGGCGCTCGTGGTCTCGATGGACCAGAACTTCCGTAGCCACGACGACATCCTGCGCGTGGTGCAGCGCGTCTGCGACCAGCCCTCCATGATTGCCGACTTCATGGACCTGTGCGATTGCCCCACGCGCCCTGACGGCCTGGCCGGGATCGACCTGCCGCGCGTGCAGCTCGAGCTCGTATGCGACCAGACCAAGCGTGGCGAGGGCGTCGCCTCGAGCACGGCGGAGCGCGTGGCCGTGAGCGCCGCCCAGGTCGCCGACCGCCTGCGGGCCTTTGCCGACGCGGGCGTGAGCCCGTCGGACATGGCGGTGCTTCTGGGGCGCATGAGCAACGCGGGGCTGTTCGTGGAGGCGCTGCGCGCCCGCGGGCTGGACTGCGTGGTGTCGGGCGGCTCGACCTTCGCAGCGGCGCCGGAGGTCCAGGAGGTGGCTGCGCTCCTGCGCGTCTTCGCCAATCCCGGCGACACCCAGGACGGCCTGTTCCCGGTGCTCGCGGGCGAGCTGTTCTGCGCGAGCGTGGACGACCTCGTCGCGCTGCGCACGACCACCCATGCCCAGACAGGACTGCCTACGAGTGCGGCGCTCGAGCGCAGCGTGCTCGCGTTTGCCCCTTACGAGGGCTTGGGTGCCAGCCCGCGCTTGCAGACGGCACTCGAGGTGCTGCGCGCCGCTTTCGAACGGCTGGGGTCCGTGCCCGTGGCCGACCTGTTGCTGCAGGTGTGCGTGGAGTCGGGCTGGCTCGCGCGCCTGGAGGCGGCGGGCGTGTCGGGGCGGGCTCGCGCGGCCAACGTCCTGGCGGCGGTCCGTCACGTGCGGGAGCTCACGGCGGAGATGGGCTTGGGCGTGGCGCGTGCCTCCCAGGAGTTCGACCATTGGCTGCAGGTTGCCAAGGAAGGTCCTGCGTCGCTGGTGGGTGGCGAGACGCCCGCCGTGCGTCTCATGACGGTGCACGCCTCCAAAGGCCTGGAGTTCGGCGTGGTGGCGGTGGCCGAGTGCTGCAACGACCGCAAGGCGAGCTCGAGCGGCCTGCTGCTGGTGGACGAGGGCGCCACGACCAGCATGGTCCTGCGCCCCAAAGAACGGCTCGACCTGTCGAAGGTCGCCTACGAGGACCTCGCCCTCGGCGCGCCGCGCAGCCTGGCGCAGTACGCCGCGCTGCTCTCCGAACAAGACCACGACGAGGACGTCGCCGAGCAGGCGCGGCTGCTCTACGTGGCGCTCACGCGCGCCCGCGAGGCGCTGGTCCTGGCGCTGCCGGCCAAGAAGCTCGCCAAGCGCCGCGCCGACGGCACGATCATCTCGCCGCGCATGGCCGAGCCCATCGTGGACGCTCTCTTGGGGGACTTCCCCGAGGCGGGGGAGGCCACGTTTGGCTACGGGGGCTCGCGCGCGGGCGTGGTGCGCTTGGTGCTGCTGACGGGCGCCCCCGACGGCGCGCTCGAGGCGCGGAGCGGAGGCACGCTGGCGGGCTTCGACGGCGCGTTGGCCGCACGTGGCGAGCTCGCGCTGTGCCGCCAGCCGGGCGTGGAGCTGGGGCAGGCCGAAGACGACGCCGATGCCCGTGTCTTCGTGAGCTATGCACGCGCGGACGAGCCCCGGCCCTGCTTCCGACCTTGGACGCCGCGCGAGGGCGTCTACAGCTATTCGTCGGCCCGCGCCGCGCTCGAGGCTGCCGCAGAGCCGTTGCCGCTAGCTTCGGTGCAGGCGGAGGAGGAGCTGGCGGACGACGAGCCGCTCGACGTCGACCGTGCGACCAACTTGGGCTCGGCGCTGCACATCTGCTGCCAGCGCATGGTGGAGATGGGGCTGGGGCCGGATGAGACGCTCAAGCCTGCAGCCGTGGATGCCATCGGCGACGCGTGCGGGATCAGCGAGCGCCAGCGCACGCGTCTGCGCGTGGCCCTTGCCCGCTGGGCGGGCAGCGCCACGCGCCGCGAGGCCCTCGCGCGCGGTTTGGTGCGGGCGGAGGTCCCGTTCTTCGTGCCGGAGGCGTCGGATTACGGCGAGCTGCTGGTGGGGGCGATTGACCTTCTGGCCAGCGACGGGCCGGCGGCAGGCGGGCAAGCGCTGGTGGTGGACTACAAGACCGGTGAGCTGGACGCGAGCTACGACGCTTTCGCCGCCAACCACGCCATGCAGGCGCGTTTCTACGCACGCGTGCTGCTCGACTTGGGCTTCACGGCGGTGACCTGCGCTTTTGTGGCAGTGGAACGCGATGATCCCGAGCGTCCCGGCGAGCCTTTGGAGGCCCGCTACGCGTATACGGCCAAATCGGCACCTCCGCTCTTCTAGGGAGCGCTTGGCGGGGCGCAGGCCGGGTCCCCGGATGACGAGGGCCCGGCCTGGCCTTGGTGCCAAAAAAGACCACGTCTCTTTGGTGCCAGCGCCAGCGCGCGCCGCGGCTGCGCTTCCGGCTCAAGCGCGTGTCAGCCCTACGCAGTCCCGTGCCGTTGACGCTGCGGTGACGCCGAATTACCGACATTGACCGAATCTGACGGAATTTGACAGGATATTCGACCGCTAGGGGTAAAAACCCTACCGTTGGCACGTATATGTCACAATTCTTGACCGAATTTGAAAGATTCTGACCGAATCCAAGTTCAGGCGTGCTAGAGTGTACCCTAGTTACCCAGTAGAGCGGGAGGAGGGCACGATGCTTGCCGAAGAGCGCATGAACGAGATCCTCGCGATCGTCAACGAGCGCGGAAGCGTCACGGTCCCTCAGCTCATGGAGCTCCTGGATGCGAGCGAGTCCACCATTCGTCGCGACCTCATCAAGCTCCACGCCACGCAGCGCCTGGTCAAGGTCCACGGCGGCGCCACGGCCCTGCCGCGCGAGTACGTGAACAGCGACTTGGCCTACGCGTCTCGCTACGCCCTGAGCGTGGAGGAGAAGCACGAGATCGCACGCTACGCCGCCGCTCAGGTCGCGCCGGGAGACTTCGTCTTCATCGACGCGGGCACCACGACCGAGTACCTGGCCGACTACCTCACCGAGTACTCTGCCGTCTACGTCACGAACTCTCTGCCGCTCGCGGGCAAGCTGCTCAATCGCGGGCTGCGTTGCCTGCTGCCGGGCGGCGAGGTCAAGGCCACGACCATGGCCCTGGTGGGCGAAGAGACCACGGGCGCGCTCATGCGCTACCACTTCACCATTGGCTTCTTTGGCACCAACGGCATGGACATCGAGGATGGCTTCACCACGCCGGAGTTCTCCGAGGCCACGGTGAAGCAGGTGGCCCTGCAGCACAGCCAGCGGCGCTACATGCTGGCCGACTCGAGCAAGTTCTCGAAGACCTCATTGGTCACTTTCGCGGCTTTTGACGCCGCAACGGTTATCACCGACAGCGTCCCGAACGAATACCGGGCCTGCGATAACATCATCTGCACAGGGAAGAGTGGGGAGGAGGTAGCTGCAAGCTAGGTACCATCTGCCCGCGCTGCGGCGCGAGCGACCAAGGAAGAGAAGGAAAGAGGAAGGGGAGTCACGTGAAGATCACTGACTTGCTCAAGCCCGAGGGCATCAAGGTGGGTGCGTCTGCCAAAGACCAGATGGACGCCATCGATCAGCTCATCGCCCTGCAAGACGCGTCCGGCAATATCGCCGACGTCGCAGAGTACAAGAAGGCCATCCTGGCCCGCGAGGCGGAGTTCTCCACCGCCGTGGGCGAGGGCATTGCCATCCCGCACGCCAAGACCGAGGCTGTCAAGCAGCCGGGTCTGGCTGCCATGACCGTTCCTGGCGGCGTGGACTGGAAGTCCCCCGACGGCGAGCCCAGCGACCTCATGTTCATGATCGCCGCGCCCGCTGGTGAGGCCAACACGCACCTCGAGATGCTGGCCAAGCTCTCCGCGCTGCTCATGCACGCGGACTTCGCCAACGCCCTGCGTCGTGCCACCAGCGCCAAGGAGTTCCTGCAGATCATCGACGAGGCCGAGGCTGCGCGTGATCAGGAAGCCGCCCAGAAGGCTTCCGCGCAGGCCCAGGCCCGTGCGGCGGAGAGCGGCTGGCCGAAGATTCTGGCCATCACCGCCTGCCCCACCGGCATTGCGCACACCTACATGGCCGCCGAGAACCTGGAGAAGAAGGCCGAAGAGATGGGCATCGTGCTCAAGGCCGAGACCCAGGGCTCTGCGGGCGCCAAGAACGTCCTGACCGCCGAGGAGATC
>CACXFF010000120.1 GCA_902766805.1 uncultured Coriobacteriaceae bacterium
CGCCACCGGGGAATCTCCAAACGCAGGAAGTATATTATGCGCAACCCACTTCGAATGCAAGCCCCTTTTCCAACTTTTTTTGAAAATAGGCGCAAGGGCAACGGAGTCGGCGGGCTGGCGATCTGCACCAGCCCGCCGACGCTGCGCTACTGAGCCGGGAGGGACTCCAGCGTGCGCTGGTACCACTGGCCCTGCTCGCTGAGGTCGGAGACGCTCCAGCCGCCGGTCTTGTCACACCACGACGCTATCAGCGACGAGGACTCCGCCTTGTTGGACAGGTTCCAACAGATCGCGCCAATCCCGTTGTCCGTAGCCCACGACAGCCAGGCGCTGGCCTCGGCCTGGTTCACCCAGCCGTTGCCGCTCGCGTCGCAGGCGCCGAACTCGCTGATGAGGATCGGCAGCCCGGCGTTCACGGCCGCCTGCGCGCGATCGCGCAGCCAAGACCCGTGCGTGCCCGCGTAGAAGTGCAGCGCATACAGCACGTTGCCAAAGCCCAAGGGCCACGAGGCGGCTTGGTCGACGTCCTGCGACCAGGTGGGCGTGCCCACGATGACCAGAGCCTGCGGGTCATAGCTGCGGATGACCGGGATGACCTGTTCGGCATACGCACGCACGTCGCCCCACGACGGACCGGAGTTGGGCTCGTTGCAGATCTCGTAGAGCACGTTCTCGTAGCCCGCATAGCGCGCGCATACGGTGCGGAAGAAGTCGATGGCCTCGCCCTGGTGCGCCGACGGCCATCGGTCGTTGAGCACGTGCCAGTCGATGATCACGTACATGCCCTCGGACGTGGCAGCGTTCACGCCGCGGTCGATGACGGAGAGCAGCTCGTTGTGGTCTCCCCCGTTGCACCAGCCGCCGTACTCGTCGGTATAGAGGGCCAAGCGCACGCAGTTGGCGCCCCAGTCGGCCCAGCTGGCGAAGGCCTGCGCGTTCACAAACTGTGGGAACCACGCCAAGCCGTGCGTAGAGACGCCACGCAGCTGGAAGGGCCTCCCCTGCGCGTCGACCACGCGCGTGCCCGACACCTGCAAGCGCCCGTGGGCCGCGACGGCATCGCGGGCAGACGCACGCCCCAGCCAGGCGCCCGAAGCAGAGAAGCGCTGGGGCACGCCGTCGATGACCGTCGTGCGCGTGGCCATGGCGCCACTCGCGGGGTCAAGCCAATACCAGACGCCGTCCAACAGCTCCCAGCCGGTGGCCATGGCGCCAGACGAGCGCAGGTAGTACCACGCGCGGCCGTCCCAATGCCAACCCGTCCGCATGGCGCCCGAGGGGTTGAAGGAGTACCAGACCCCGTCGATCTCACGCCAGCCCGTCGCCATGACACCGCTTGCAGGGTCGAGCCAGTACCAGACGCCGTCCACCGCCTTCCAGCCGTTCGCCCGGGCGCCTGAGCGCTCGAGGTAGTACCAGCTGCCACCCTGGCTGAGCCATCCGGTGGCCATGGCACCCGACGAGCGCAGGTAATAGGAGGCTCCGTCCACGCTCACCCAACCCGTGCGCATGAGGCCGTCGCCACCCTCCTCGCCGAGCCAGTACCAGATGCCGTCCTTGGCCTGCCAGCCCGTGAGCGCCGTGCCGTCCGCAGCGACGAGGCGCCACCCATCGGCATCCTTGCGCCAGCTGCAGTCCTTGGCCGCATGGCTGGGCTGGGGATCTGGAGACGCGGGCGTCTCTGCCGCAGGGGCAGGCGTAGGAGTCACCGTCGCAGCGGCCTGCCCGCTTCCCGTCTGTTGCTCTGCGCCCAGGCACTGCCCCGGCAGCACCAACGCACACGCCAAGGCGCCTGCCACACACGCGCCCAAAAGCCCTGTCTTGCGCAGCATCGCGCAACTCCTCTCGTCCTTGCCACAGCCTCCTCGCGCACGCGCACAAAGAAGGCGCGGGGCCGGCCGGGCCTCGCGCCTTCCAGTATCGTTCCTCGCGCCTGCGTCAGGCAAGCGCGAAGCCTAAATCAGGGCCATCTGGTCGTTGAGGATCTCCAGCCATTCGACCGCGCTCACCGGATCTCCCACGTAGGCCACGATCTCGTCCCAGTCGAAGTCGTGCCCGTAGCCACGCGAGAACTGGCGCGTGATGATGTCGATGGACTCGGCCCAACTATTGCCCAAGGTACTGAACCAACCCCACGCGTTGTAATCGGTGAAGCAGTGCTTGCCCCAACCGCTCTCGATGCCCGACACCGCCGGCAGGATGCGCGGGTCCACGTCGTAGTCGTAGGCCGCCACAGCGTAGTAGTAGCCGCAGCCCTCCATCGCCGTGCCCTCGAGGTAGTTGTCGATGCGCGCGGTCCACTCGTCGATGAAGTCCTGGCGCGAGGAGTGCATGGCGCCGTCGGGGCCCAACGCATAGCCGTCCACCTCGGTGTCACGCGCCATCTCGCCCGTGGAGTAGAAGTAGTACCAGTAGCCGCCAATGTTGAGCCAGCCGGTCTCCATGCGGCCCTGGGAGGTGAAGTGATACCAGTTCCAGCCGTCCCAGTACCAGCCCGTGCGCATCCAGCCGTCGGGGCCGAGGTAGTACCAGTACGTGCCGTCCGTGATCCAGCCGGTGTCCATCTGGCCCTTGCTGTTGGCGTGGTACCACCAGCCGCTCGGGTCGGCGAACCAGCCCGTGCGCATCCAGCCGTCATCGCCCAGGTAGTACCAGTACGTGCCGTCGCTGATCCAGCCGGTGTCCATCTGGCCCTGGCTGTTGGCGTGGTACCACCAGCCGCTCTGGTCGTCGAACCAGCCCGTGATCAGCGCGCCGCTGGGGCCAAAACGATACCAGGAGCCGTTGAGCTTGCGCCATGCGTTGGCCGCCCAGCTCGAGTCGTCATCGTAGTAGTACCACTGGCCACCTTCCTGCGACCAGCCAGGCTCGTAGGCAGCCGTGGACAGGCTCGCCCCGCTCAGCGGGGAGCTGCCCCGCGCTACGCCGTCCGAGTCCAGCACCTCGCCGTCCACCTCGGTGTCGTGGACCATGCGGCCGTCTTCCGAGAAGAAGTAGCGGTCGCCATCGATCATCTGCCAGCCCGTGCACCGCTCGCCATCCGCGCCCAGGTAGTACCAGTCCCCATCGTCGAACAACCAGCCCGTGGACATCCAGCCGGCCGCGTCGAAGTGGTATGTCTCGTCATCGATGGTGAACCAGCCGTTGCTGGGGTAGTTGCCCGTCGTGTGCTCGCGGTACCACCACTTGCCGTCAGACCAGATCCAACGGCCCTCGCCCTCCTCGGCCACCTTGCCCAGAGCAGCCAGGCCCGCGCGGCCGAGCTTGGTGTAGTTGCGGTCGATCTTGCCGTTCGAACTGCTGAACTGCCAGATGTCGTAGTCACCCCAGCCCGCGAGCGGACCCCAGATGAACTTCGGCAGCTCGAAGGTGTCGTACTCCTGCTCGGTGCCCGGCACGTACTTGTAGCCCGCGACCCACAGCGGCATGATGCCCGCGACCTCGTCGAAGTTGCCACCGTTCACGGCGTTGGCACCGGTGTAGACCACGGGCATGACGCCGCACAGGTCCCAGAAGCGGTTGGAGAAGCGCTCGAGCCACTGGCCCGGGTCAGTGTTCTTCCAGTTGTGCTCGTTGAGCTCGCCCTCCCAGTCCACGACGGGGAACGCTCGGCCGACGTAGGGCTCGAAGTACAGATAGAGCGTCTCCGCCTGCTCTTCGGGCTCGGCCTCGTCGGTCACGTAGTGGTAGATGCCCACCACCTTGTCGTCGGCGAGCGCGCGCTCCACGTCGCGCTCAAAGAACGGGTTGCGGTAGCCCCCGAAGCCGCCCTGCGTGGCCTTGATGATGGCGAAGTCGGTCTGCAGGTAGGCGTATTCCGCGTGATTGAGGTAGCGGTCGTAGACGCCCGTCGCGTGGTTGTGCGAGCTCATGTCCACGCCCCACAGCTCGTCGTCCGTGGTGTGGACGATGTGCGGCTCGCCCTCGTCCACCTTGTCCCGCTGCCAACGCCCGTCCGCGCCGACATAGCGGTCGCCAATCCACACGGAGGTGGCCATCGCGCCGGAGTCGCTCAGGTAGTAGTCGCCCACCCAAGAGACGCGCGCCATCGACCCGTCCGCGCTGAAGTAGTACCAGGCGCCCAGCCACTCCCAGCCGGTGGAGAGCTTGCCCCACTCGTCGCAGTGGTACCAGGTGGCGCCCTCCTGCCACCAGCCCACGGTGGGCGCGCCGCTGTCCTTGTGGAAGTAATAGGAGTCCTGGTATTTCGTCCTGCCCGTCGCCATCGCGCCGTTGTCGAGGAACAGGTAGTTCACGCCGTTGACCGTGTGCAGGCCCGTGACCATGGCGCCGCTGCCGTCGAACCAGTACCACACGCCGCCGATCTGGCGCCAGCCCGAGGCCATCGCGCCCGAGGACTCGAACCAGTACCACGTGCCGTCGATCTGGCGCCAGCCCGTGGCCATCGCACCAGACGGGGAGAACCAGTAACGAACGCCGCCGATCTCGCGCCAGCCCGTCACCATCACGCCGCTGTCATCGAACCAGTACCACACGCCTCCACTGTTCAGCCAGGAGCCCCTGCGGTACGCGCCGTCGCTCTCTTTCCACTTCCACGTGGTGCCCGTCTGCTCCCACTGCGCGTACGCCGTGACGGGAAGCGCGCCAAGAAGCGGAACGCAGACGGCGGCGGCCACACTGCCACGGACCCAGACGGTCCGCAGGGCGTTGCCGTGTCCTGTCTTTGGGGTCTTCATATGCTTCTACAACCTCCAGAATCGCTGCGCTTGGGCACTGGCCCGCGCGCGGATCGAGTTGGACTGCCCAAAAGGCAGCAAGACACACGTGCACCATCCTACGGAACGCAGGACGCTCCGCCGCACATCGCGCGCGACGGAGCGTACAAAAACTATATTCCTATAAAAGAGGGACCTATTCCTCCATGTAGTCCTTGAGCTTGCCCGAGCGGCTGGGATGGCGCAGCTTGGCCAGGGTCTTGGACTCGATCTGGCGGATGCGCTCGCGCGTGACGCCGAACTCTCGGCCGACCTCCTCGAGCGTGCGCGGGTGGCCGTCCTCCAGGCCGAAGCGCAGCTTGATGACCTTGCGCTCGCGCTCGGCCAGGCCG
>CACXFF010000121.1 GCA_902766805.1 uncultured Coriobacteriaceae bacterium
CATGTCGTTGCCCGTGAGGTCGGGGTCCTTGTCCTTGAGCAGCTTGTGGCTCTTGGCGTACTCGTTGATCACGCGGGTCACGGCCGAGCGGAAGCCCTCGAGGTGGGTACCACCCTCGGGGGAATAGATGTCGTTGGCGAACGACATTACGGTCTCGCTGTAGGTGGTGTTCCACTGGATGGCCACCTCGACCTCGCCGTTGCGGTCGATGTCGTCAGTCTCTTGGCTCCCCTCCACGTAGATGGGGCGCGACAGGCCAGGCAGGATGTCCTTGCCGTCGTTCAGGAACTTGACGAAGTCCACAATGCCGCCGTCATAGCGGAACTCCGCGTGACGCGGCTCGAGCTCGCGCTCGTCGGTGAGGGTGATCTTGAGGCCCTTGTTGAGGAAGGCCGTCTGCTGCAGGTGGTTGTACAGTGTGTCCCAATCGTAGACCGTGGTCTCGAAGATCTCGTCGTCGGGCCAGAAGCTGACGGTGGTGCCGGTGGCTTTGGACTTGCCCACCACGGTCATGTCCTCGGTCTTTTTGCCGCGCGAGAACGCCATCTCGTAGATCTTGCCGTCGCGCTTGACCTGCACCTCGAGCTTGCTCGAGAGCGCGTTGACCACGGAGATGCCCACGCCATGCAGGCCGCCCGAGACCTTGTATGCGTTGTTGTCGAACTTGCCGCCCGCATGGAGGATGGACAGGACGACCTCGAGCGTGGGCTTGCGCTCGGTGGGATGGCGGTCCACGGGGATGCCGCGGCCGTTGTCCACGACGGTGATGGAGTTGTCCGCGTGCACCGTGACGTCGATCTTGGTGCAGAAGCCCGCCATGGCCTCGTCCACCGAGTTGTCCACGACCTCCCACACCAGGTGGTGCAGGCCAGGCGCGCTCGTGGTGCCGATGTACATGCCGGGACGCATGCGGACGGCCTGGAGACCCTTGAGAACCTTGATGTCCTTGCCGCCGTAATCGTTCTTCTTTTCTGCCACGCGAAATCCCCTCTCTTGTGGCGGCACGCCGCTTGGACACGGCGTGCGAGCTGCGTTTCGAGTCAAACATATTCATTCTAGGCTCAGCGCCCAAAATACCCAAGGCCCAGCGTAAAAATGGCCTCAAGATTCACGGAAAACTGCGTTATGAGGGCATCTCACGGCTTCTGGCGGGTTTTGTGGCTTAACGGCTCTCATTTTCGGGTGAGCGGAAACCGTGACCTCTACGGTCCTGCGAGGCGCGACGCGACAGGCGGAACTGCACGTCGGCCACCTCCAGTCCCTGGCGCGCGAGCTTGATGACGTAGAGCTCGGAATTGGTCGAGAAGTCCTGGAGCAGCGCCGAGGAATCCACGTACACCGTGAGATAGCGTATCCGGCGCGCGTTGCGCGGGTCGTCCGGCTCGGCCAGGTACACGGCCACGGTGTGATCGCGCTCGCGCTTGCCGCACGCCGCACGCCAGGCCGCGAGCGCGCGCATGCTGGGACTGGCTTGGCTCACGAGCGTGCCCGTGACCGCACCCATGAGCTTGGACAGGGGCTCGAGGCGGTCCTCATAGCCCTCGTCGCCGCGCTGCGGGTCATAGAGGTCAACGCTCATCGAAGCTCACCACCTCGGCGTCCGCGAGGGCGTCGTGGGAGAAATAGCCAAGGTTGGTGGTGGTGACCACCATCTGCACGCCGCGGTCCACAAACGATGCCACGGCCGCGCGGCGCCCCTCGTCGAGCTCGCTCATCACGTCGTCGAGCAAGAGCAGCGGGCGTTCGGCGCGGACCTGTTCCACGACCTCGACCTCGGCCATCTTCCAGGCCAACACCACCGATCGCTGCTGGCCCTGGCTGCAGAAGGTACGGGCGTCGCGACCGTTGACGGTGAAGAGCAGGTCGTCGCGGTGCGGGCCCACCACGGTCATGCCGCGGCGGCGCTCCTCGTCGCGCCGGGCGCGCAACTCGTCCAGGAAGCGCGCCTGCAGGTCGTCCTGGCTGAGGCAGCCGTCGTCGCCCAACGAGCTGTGATAGGCCACGTCGGGCTCCTCGCCCGGCGCGATCGCGCGATAGGCCGTCTGCCATGCCGCGCGCAGACGGCCAAAGAGCGCGCGGCGGTGTCCCAACAGGCGTGCCCCACCCGCCGCGACCGACTCGTCCCAGGCCGCGAGGAGGTTTTCATCGACGTAGGGCTCGCGCAACAGGCGGTTGCGCTGCTCCACGGCTTTTTCGTAGCTGCTCACCAGACGGCCGTAGGGCTTGTTCACCTGTCGGCCAAAGTCGTCCATCTCGGAACGGCGGCCGCGCGGCGACCCCTTGGCAAAGGCCAGGTCATCCGGGCAGAAGAGTATCGAGACCAGCTCGCCGGCGATTGTGGAGGGGCGGACGTTCTTGCCGTTGCGCCGGAAGGTGCGTCCCTCGGCGTCCACGAGCAGCTCCAGGTCCACGATCCTCCCGTCG